>CAXBNH010000031.1:0-15670 GCA_963976905.1 uncultured Algibacter sp. | reverse complement strand
CTGGGAAAATGATGCAGTGAAAAACAATATTATCTTTTCCTATAAAATGTACTAATTTGGTGTCTTTATCTTTCCAATACAGTTCCCAATCCTTGCCTTCACGGGCGGCCCATTCTTTGGTGGATGAGATGTAACCTATGGGCGCATCAAACCACACGTATAAGACTTTGCCTTCGCCACCTTCGGCTGGCACGGGAATGCCCCAATCTAAATCGCGGGTTACGGCTCTAGGTCGCAAACCATCATCAATCCATGATTTTACCTGACCGTACACATTGGGTTTCCAATCTTTTTTATGGCCTTCCAAAATCCATTCTTTTAAAAAAGCTTCGTGCTTATCTAAAGGCAAAAACCAATGTTTGGTTTCTTTTAAGGTGGGCACATTGCCTGTTAACGCTGATTTTGGGTTGATTAAATCTGTAGCATTTAAGCTCGTACCACATTTTTCGCATTGGTCGCCATAAGCCTCTTCATTGCCGCATTTTGGGCAGGTTCCCGTTACAAAACGGTCTGCCAAAAACTGATTGGCTTTTTCGTCATATAACTGTTCGGTGGTTTCTTCAATAAATTCACCTTTGTCGTTTAACGTTGTGAAAAATTCCGAAGCGGTTTCATGATGGATAGGAGCTGAAGTACGCGAGTAATTATCATAAGTAATCCCAAAATCCTCAAACGATTTTTTGATGATGGCATGGTATTTATCCACAATATCCTGCGGAGAAACCCCTTCATTTTTCGCTTTTATGGTAATGGGAACGCCGTGTTCATCGCTGCCGCCAATAAAAGCGACGTCGTTTCCTGTTAAGCGTAAATAGCGCACATAAATATCGGCAGGCACATACACACCAGCTAAATGCCCAATATGAATGGGACCGTTGGTGTATGGTAAAGCGGTGGTAACAGTATAGCGTTTTGGTTTGTTCATCAATCTGAAATATTGTTTTGAAGCCGTAAAAGTACACATTTTGAGTGCTATTTAGAAAAAAAATGTACATTTACATGATGTCAAAAAACCTACTTACAGCAAGCTTAATTTGTATTGTTTTTTTCTTCGGAACAAAAACAATATCGGCACAACATACAGTAACAGAAAAACAAAACAGCACCTTGAAACAACCTCCATACTTAAAAGCAGGCGATACGGTTGCTATTGTAGCACCAGCCGGGATTTTAATAAACAGAACGAGAGAAGTGGACCAAGCAAAAACCTTACTGAAAGGTTGGGGGCTGCACGCCGTAGTTAGCAAACATGTATTTACCCAAGCCCATCATTTTGCCGGAACGGATGATGAACGCTGTGAAGATTTTCAAAAAGCATTGGACGACCCAAAAATAAAAGCCATTTGGTGCGCGCGCGGCGGTTACGGTACGGTCCGTATTTTAGATAAATTAAATTTTACCAAATTCAAACAACACCCTAAATGGATTATTGGCTATTCTGATGTTACGGCGCTTCACAACCAAATACACAATGAAGGCGCAGAAAGCATACACGCCATGATGTGCACGAGTTTGCAAGATAATCCCGAAACCATTAAAGAAACCATTGCTACTTTTAAATCTGCTATTTTTGGAAACACATTGAGCTATACTTTAAAAGGTTCAGAGTATAACAAAATAGGCATTGCTTCTGGCCAATTGGTTGGTGGGAATTTAAGCATTTTATACAGTATGCTGGGCTCAAAATCGAGTATTGATACGGCTGGTAAAATTCTTTTTATTGAAGAAATTGGCGAATATCGCTATCATATAGACCGCATGTTGCAAAGTTTAAAACGCGCCGGTTATTTTGACAATTGTTCTGGCATTATTGTGGGCGATATTACCAAAGTCAGGAAAAACACGACTTATTGGGGCGCTTCAACAGAACAACTTATTTTAGATGTGTTAGCAGATTACGATTTTCCCGTGGCTTTCAATATGCCCGCAGGACATGAAAAAGATAATCAAGCTTTGATTTTGGGTAGAACCGTGGAACTTTCGGTTAAAAAAGAAAAATCTACAGTTATTTTTGAAAATTGATTTTCCATTTAAAATGAATTTCTGATTATAAATTGCGTATATAGAATATTTATTTCAACCAAAAAAAGAACAACAAAAAACGCAATTCCAGTTTTTCTTAAAAACAATTGAAAAATCCTTGATTTTTAAGTCAAGGATTTTTTTTATTCCGTTTTTTCAGGGATCATATGAACAAATTTCAACTGAAAACTACCGTGTTAACGATTAATAGTGGTCAATCATCCATTATTTTTATGAATTATTAAAAGATGCCATACACTTGTATCAAATTTGTTAATAACTTTTAAAAAGTCTCCAAATGATGAAAAAATTACAATTATTATCCGTAGCTGTTGTGCTATTATTTTCAGTAAAAATGAATGCTGATGTAATAAAAGTAAACAACCTAAACCTATTAAACCCGGATGTTCGCAAGTGTCTTAAAGAGGCTTCTGCTCAAGAAGGCTGGGATTTAAAATCTATTTATACCAATTCAGATGATAAATTGGTATTTGTTTTCTCAAAAGGTAAAGACGATAAAGTATATACGAGCAAGTAATACTTCCATTTTCAAAACAAAAAACAGGCTAATCATTAATGATTAGCCTGTTTTTTGTTTTGAAAATGTAGAAAGAACAACCACAATAAAGTTGGCTGTTTTTAATAAAACCGAAGACTATTGAGTTTGTTGGCGAGAATTAAAAACACAAATTAGTACAGTCCCGGTAAACAATGTAAGTTTCAGAAACACAGATTTTATAGGATAGTGTCTTACTTCATTTTGATTTCAGGTTTTCCAACTTCCTTTCCTTCTTTATCTATAAACCCAAAATACACATCTTCTTCAACCAATGCCCAATTTTTTTGATATTCTCCAAAAGGCAAAATCTTTTCGAAACGTAATTGTCCATAGGTTATATTTGAAGCAATAATTATAATAATAGCTAAGCAAAAATTTTTCATAATAGTTTATTTTTGTTAATTAGTTGTGGGTCTTTCTCTAGCTAAAACTGCTTGTTCAGCTTTTGTAATTCATTTTTCAACTCTTCTAAATTCACTTCTTTAAAGTTAAATTCGATATTAGGATTTTCTTCAGTTTTAGTTTCAACCACATCAAAATACAATTTTCCATTTTGCTTTTTAATGGCAACAAGTACAATAGCTTCTCCTTTAGGAAGGCTTCTAAAATCATATACTCCGTTAATTCTCCAACTAGGCATTAAAGAATTTACAGATTTAAAAACCATGTTTACAATAACGTTTTCTGAATCTTTGATTTTAAGTTTATACTTTATTCTATTGCTATTATTTATAAACCTATCACAATTAATCCAACCTAATTTTGAGGTTCTTAAAACATAGCCATTAACTTCAGAAACACTAACATCAATACTATCTTTTCCTGTCAATCTATCTTCAAATCTTTTATTAATTATGGAGTCTTGGGTTAAAAGACTTACTCTAGGGACACTTCCAATTTTAGCAGAGAATTCTCTTGTGCCTTCAACTTCAAATATAATTGGCAATGAATATGGAACAGATACTGCTTTTCCTCTTTGTCTTCCAGGCTGCATTTTAGGTAATAATGCGATGACCCTATTGGCTTCTCTTTCTAAATCGGGGTGTGAGCTTCTAAATTGCATATTATCCACATTGCCATTTTGATTAATTCTGAAAATAACATTAACACGTTGCCTTCCTCTTAAGCCCAAATTTGCAGCAATGTCTGTATTGAAATTTCTTTGAACAAATTTGCTTATTTCACTTCTTGTACATTTTTTACTGAATTCAGTACTTGAATTTTCACAACCTGGATAAATTGGGGCTTGTTCAATGACAGCAAAGGGAACTTCCGTATCATCCCTTTCAATGATTTCTATAGCTTCAATATCATTACTAAGTTCTTCATCATAAATAACTCGAGTATTTTCAGGTTTCCAATTAATATTTCCATTTTGCCATGCTCCAGAAAATAATTGCATATCCTCTTTTTTGTTTTTTGAAGGAAAGGAAATTTCAATAGTTGAACTGGGTTTTAGATTTAAACGTTCACTTCCATGCTTCGCTTCAATAAAAAGCATGCCGCCTGTTTCTAATTGTTTACCATCAGATTGGGTAGATAAATTTGCTAGCAACATATCTGAAAGCTTATAATATTCTATAATATTCAAATCTACTTTTCCTTTAAAAGTTTCATTGTTTTCATTTACAAATGAATTTGCTTTAACATTTAATTTAGTGCCTTCGTTACAAACTATAGTTGTATCTTTTTGGGAATTAACAGTAACTTTTTGAGGTGATTTTTTAGGAATTTTAACCGCTACTATTTCCTTTTGTCTTGTTATTTCATTTTTAACACCCTGCTTTTTATCGACTACTTTTTCTGTTTTTAAGGTATCTACTTTAATAATGTCTTTTACAAAAATATCTTCAGGTTTAACAGAATCTAAAACTACTTTCGTTTTATTTATTTCTTCGGGTTGAACATCCGTTTTTTTAGAGTTTGTATTGTTCAAATTCATATAAACAAATACTGAAACTATTAAAACCGCTATTGAAATCCCTAAATATCTAAACCATTTATTCTTAATATAAGACTGTTTAGCTTTTACTATGACTGCTCTTAATTGTTGACGCTTTAAGCCTTCTAAAAAAGTTATATGTTCCGCATAAAGGGTTTCAAAACTTGAATCTGTTTTTAATCGATTTTCAAAATTTTGCGTTTCAATTTCAGAAAGTGTTTTATTTAAATACTGATTAATTAACTCTATATTTTGTATATAATTTTCCATGATTTTGTGAATTAAGATTGAAATGTTTTACTGTTTCGATAGATGTCTTTTACTTTTGATAAGCATTTGTACTTCTGGTTTTTTGCAATTTTTTCAGATTTAAATTGCATCACTTCCGCAATGGCTTTAAAAGACATGGCTTTGTGATAAAACAGTTGCAACAATTTTTGACATCGTTCTCCTAATTCGAGAAAAGCATGCTCTGCGAGTTGGTATTTTTTTTCTTCTAAGATATTATGAAAATGTTCAATTTCTGTATCGTTAAAATTATGAAGTTCTTCTTTTGAAAATTTCTTTTGTGTATCCTTCCAAATGAAGCGTGATACCGAATATAAATACGTGTAGAATGACGCTGTTAATTTAAAATCTGATTTCTCTAGATTTCTGTTTAGTATAATTAAAGCTTCTTGAAAAACATCAGAAGCATCTTGCTTTTGTCCACCTTTGGACATTATCAAAGCTTCAATTTTAGGATATAAACTGTATAGTCTTCTGAAAGCTTTTTCGCGTTGACCTTCTTTAAAAAGTTCTAAGATTTTTTTATCGTTCATAAAACAGGTTTCTTACTTAATGGTCAAATTGGCAAAAGGTCTCCTTTTTTATTTCAATCTTTTCCCTGTCAATATAAAATGAGATATGTTTTGTAAGTTATATAATTTCTCATTATGTATGAAATGTCTGTTTCTTTAAATGAAAATACTATAACACATCCAAAAAATGTTGTAAAGCAAATGGCTTCCTTAGGTTTCATCTTTGTATTGTAAAAAATCTTAAAATATAAAAAACATGAAAAACCTAGGAAAAATTTCATTAGCCATGCTTTTAGCATTTGGTTTAACCTCAACATTAAACGCTCAAGTTAACGATGCACCATCGCCTCAAATTGGTGTAAAAGGTGGCGTAAACTTCTCTAATCTATATACAGACGATGTGGACGACAATAATATGCTTACCAGTTTTAATGCCGGTCTGTACACCAGTTTCCCTATAACAGAGTTCATTGCCATCCAGCCAGAATTACTATATTCCAGAAAAGGCTCTGAGTTGGTTTATGATAACGCCTTTGCCTCTGGAACCGCAAAATTCAAATTAAATTATATAGAAGTACCTGTTTTATTAAAAATTAATGTGGCAAAAAACGTCAACATTCACGCAGGGCCTTACTTTGCTTATTTGGTAGATGCACAAGTTACCAACGAAACAGATAGTGGCAGCTTTGATTTTGAAGAAAACTACGATAATGACGATTTCAATAAGTTTGACGCAGGCGTTTCTGCTGGCGTTGGCTTTGATTTTAATAATATGGGCATTGGTTTAAGGTATAATTACGGTCTATCAACCATAGGGAAAGAACGTACTGTTGGAGGCCAAACCTACACCATTCCCGATGGAAAAAATAGCAACCTAAGTTTATACTTAGCTTTACAATTGAACTAAACAGAGATTTAATATAATCCTAAAGCGCCGATTTCAACAAAATTTTTGTTGAAATCGGCGCTTTTTTTATGATATAACAGAATGAAAATCATTTCTAAATACATTATTTCAAAACCCTAAATAGTTTTATAGCAAAAGAGTTAAAATCAGACTTGTTAGTGCTAAAAAACTATGCCACTAATCAGTAACTTTAAATAGAAGCCGTTACATAAATAAAAAACGGTTACAACTAATATAAAAATCATGGAAAAGGAAAAAGGAGATTTCGAATTCATCAAAGAACCAGAAAAAAGTAAAGAAAATTTTATCTTTCAAAAAGATGGTATTACGAAAAAAACGGCTTTATTTGTAGTTGTTGTGCTCATTCTGCTTATAATAGCCGTTATACTTACAAATGTACTTTTAAACCCTTAAAACCCGCGTTCTTTCTGTATTTGTTCATAAGCTGCTTGTACTTGCCTAAATTTTTCTTCAGCACCCTTTTGATGTTCTTTGCCTAAATGAATGACTTTATCGGGATGGTATTTTTTAGCCATGGTACGATATGCCTTTTTAATGTCGTCAACCGTAGCGTTTTTATCAATCTCCAAAATTTTATAAGCATTGTTGCTACTGTTATAAAACATGGCTTTAATGCTTTCATAATCCCCGGGACTAATCCCTAGGTAGCCTGCAATGGTATAAATTTGCCGTTCTTCATCTTCCGTTACCATACCATCAGCTTTGGCGATCCCAAACAAAAAATGCATGAGTTGCAATCGCGATGCATGTTCCATCATTTGCCTAATCTGTAAACACACTTGTCTGGTAGAAATATTTTGTTGCTTGCTTATCTCTTTGAAAAGCTTGAAAGCATGGTTGGCACGGTCTTTTCCGTACATATTTACAAACTGCTGGCGCACAAAATCCAGTTCGCGTTGGTCTTGTTTGCCATCTGCTTTTATAACAATAGATGCTAAAATGAGCAAACTCACTTCAAAATCACCTGATTGTGTTTGCGGCTGCGGTTGTGTTCTATACGTGGTTCTTCTTGAACGCTGTTCAGCACTACCCTCTCCGAGAAACGGGCTGCCGTTAGAATTGGACATGGCATCAATCATACTGCCAACTGCCAATCCTATAATAGCGCCTATCGGGCCTCCAAACGACCATCCTAATGCGCCGCCTATCCATTTTGAAATACTCATGTATTAATAGATTTTAATTATGGCCAAATATAATATTTGTTAGTAGAACGCATCGCAATTTTGTTACACAATTGGTATCTTTGCATCATAAAACGTTAATTATAAAATTTAAAAGATATGTATCCAGCAGAATTAGTAAAACCAATGCGTGAAGATTTGACGAAAGTTGGTTTTGAAGAATTACATACTGCCGAAGCTGTTGATGCTGCTTTGGCAAAAGAAGGCACTACACTTGTAGTTGTGAATTCGGTTTGCGGTTGTGCGGCAGCCAATGCACGTCCAGGTGCAAGAATGAGTTTGCAAAATGCTAAAAAACCAGACCATATTGTGACGGTTTTTGCAGGTGTTGATAAAGAAGCGGTTGATGCGGCACGTGGCCATATGGTACCTTTCCCTCCAAGTTCGCCAAGTATGGCGTTGTTTAAAGATGGTGAATTGGTGCACATGCTTGAGCGTCATCATATAGAAGGCAGACCAGCAGAATTGATTGCTGAAAACCTTATGGACGCTTACAATGCAAATTGTTAAGCTGTGTCATTGCGAAGGAGGTACGACTGCTGTAATCTTTTTAATTGAAACCAAACAATAAACAGATTACCACGCTTCGATCGTAATGACGATTAAAATACAAAACCACGATTTTCGTGGTTTTTTTATGCCCATACGCAACCTTTTCAGACCTATTACATCTTATAAACAAATGCATTATAAAAATGAAAAAACCTTTTCTCCCGCTATTTTTATTATTGATATGCTTAAGTCTAGTTGCTTTTCAATGTGAAGATGATGATACTCCAGCAACCCAAGAAACCGAACGTGCGGAACTGAACATTTTAAAATCAGATATTGAAACCTTGGCAAACACATCGGTTTGCAATGAATCAACCGAATGTAAATACTTGGCATTTGGGAACAAACCTTGCGGAGGGCCTTGGAGTTATTTAATTTATTCCACCTCTATTGACGAGGAAAAACTTCAAGATTTAGTAAAAGAATACAACGAGAAAGAATCTGCTTTTAATGCAAAATGGGGCGTTTTTTCAGATTGTGCTTTCGTTAGTCCACCATCAAGTGTGAAATGTGAAAATAACACTTGTGTTGCTATATATTAAACGCTAGTTTTTATTTATTTTTGGGTATGTTTAAATTGTTATCATACCTGCTTACCCCGCTTTACCTTTTATGCTTCGGCATTACTCTATTGGTATTTCATCCCATACAATGGCTATGCTATAATGTGTTCGGTTACCAAGCGCATAAAAAAAGTGTGGACATCATGAACCTTTGCCTTATGCGATGCTTAAATATTTTGGGCACCCGTTTTTCATATCACAATCCGCATGACATTGCAACCCATCAGCCCATTATCATTATTGCCAACCATCAAAGCATGACTGATATTTCGCCCATATCATGGTACATGCGTAAATATCATCCTAAATTCATTAGTAAAATAGAGTTGGGAAAAGGCATCCCAAGTGTTTCTTATAATTTAACCCATGGCGGGTCGGTATTGATTGACAGAAAAAATCCACGGCAATCTATACCAGCGCTCTTTAAATTTGCAGAGTATATTGAAGAAACCCAACGTGCCGCCGTTATTTTTCCAGAAGGCACCAGAAGTAAAGACGGCACGCCCAAACCCTTTCAAACAAAAGGCTTGGAGATTTTATTCAAAAAAATACCCTCCGCCATTATTGTACCTTTAACCATAAATAATTCGTGGAAAACACAAAAATATGGTAAATTCCCCATGGGGTTGGGCGCACATATTACATTTACCGTGCACAAACCGTTAAAAATGGATACCTTTGTAAACACAGAAGCACTTATAAATAGTATTGAAACTACTATAACAAAACATATAACCGCTTAAAACTTAATAGTATGTCTTTAAAGAATGTGAGATTTGAGGTCATGAAGTTTTTGGAAAAAGATGTAGATACTTTAATTCAAAAATATTTAATTGAACCCGAGAAAATATGGCAGCCAACAGATTTTTTGCCAAATCCTGATAGTGATAAATTTTATGATCAGATTGAGGAGATAAGAGAACTTTCAAAAGAATTGCCCTATGATTTCTGGGTGGTTTTAGTAGGCGATATGATTACCGAAGAAGCCCTGCCAACCTATGAATCATGGTTAATGGATGTGGAAGGCGTGGATCAAGTTCACGGCCAGAACGGATGGTCTAAATGGGTGCGCCAATGGACTGCCGAGGAAAACCGCCATGGCGATGTACTAAACAAATACCTATACCTTTCTGGACGTGTGAATATGCGCGAAATTGAAATAACCACACAGCATTTAATTGCCGATGGTTTTGATATTGGTACGGATAGAGATCCCTACAAAAACTTTGTATATACCAGTTTTCAAGAGCTGGCAACCTATATTTCACACAACCGTGTGGCTAAAATTGCCAAAAAATCTGGCAATAAACAATTAGGGAAAATGTGCCAAATTATTTCTGGTGATGAAATGAGGCACCACCATGCGTATTCTGAATTTGTCGAGCGTATTTTTAAGGTAGACCCTAGCCAAATGATGATGGCATTTCATTACATGATGAAACAAAAAATTACCATGCCAGCACACTTTTTACGCGAATCTGGTGATAAAATAAGTACCGCTTTTGAAGAGTTTTCAAATACGGCACAACGTATTGGGGTTTATACTTCTAAAGATTATATTGATATTTTACAAAAATTGATTGACCGTTGGGAAATCGATAAAATCACAGATCTTAATGATGAAGCTGAAAAAGCACGGGATTACTTGATGAAATTACCAGAAAGAATGTTGCGTTTAGCTGATAGAATGAAAATTCCTGAAAATTCCTATCAGTTTAAATGGGTTTCCCCAGCGGTTGCTAAATGAAGAGAGTAACCTAATTTATAAATAAATTCCTTTCTTAATTGAAGGGAATTTTTATTTTTAACCTAACATGAATTCAAAAGAAATCATCAACAAAACCATAACTTTCGTAAAACAAACCCTTGCTGATGCAGAAGGCGGACACGATTGGTTTCATACAGAACGGGTTTATAAAAATGCGTTGCTCATATCAAAAAATGAACCGGCAGATATTTTTGTGGTCGCATTGGGTGCTTTACTTCATGATATTGCAGACAGTAAATTTCACAACGGCGATGAAACTATTGGACCTAAAATAGCCCGCCAGTTTTTAGCTGATTTGAATATAAAACCAAACGTTGTTGAACATGTTGTAAACATCATTGAAAACATTTCTTTTAAAGGCGGTAATGAGGCTCAAAAATTTAGCTCTTTGGAACTGGATGTTGTTCAAGATGCCGATAGACTGGATGCTATTGGCGCTATTGGTATTGCGCGCACATTTAATTATGGTGGGTTTAAAAACAGGCCACTTTACAATCCAGATATTAAACCAAACCTAGGCATGAGCAAAGAAGCATATAAAGCATCAACCGCCCCGACCATCAATCATTTTTATGAAAAATTACTGCTTCTCAAAGACAAAATGAATACGGAAACAGGGAAACAAATTGCTAAAGAACGCCACCAATTCATGGAAACGTTCCTAAACCAGTTTTATAGAGAATGGGGCAATAGCTAAACACTTCGGTTTAAGCTTTAATTATCAAGAGCGTCTTGCAAAGCCGTGATTTTATTTTGTAAAATCGATAATTCTTCTGCATTTTCAAGAATATCATCTACAGACAAATCATTATTACCATTCACATAATTTAATATCCCTTGTCTTTTATAGAGGTGGTATTTTAAAGCCTCATTTATTTTGTTTTCCATGGACTTAATTTTTATTGGATCATTAACTTTATTTCTTTTCTGTAATTAGAGGCGCTTTTGCCCGTGATTTCATTAAACTGTTTGTTGAAATGCGAGAAATTGTTAAAGCCGCATTCAAAACATATATCCGCAATACTCATGGTGCTTTCGTTTAGCAGTTTGGTAGCATGCACGACTCTATATTCATTTACCAGCTGTGTAAAGGTTTTTCCTGTGGCTTTTTTAAAATATCGACAAAATGCTGGAACAGTCATGCTTACCTCCTCAGATATATCATCTAAAGTGATGTGGTTTTGAAAATTTTTGTTCACATACTTAAATATGATGTCAATTTTGCTACTATCTTGGGCTTCTGCTTCAAAAGCAAAACCGTCGGCATTCAACATGGTATAATCATCTGTGGATGCCAGATAGTTCAATATCTCAAGAAATTTTATGACGCGCTCCAATCCTACATACTCCATCAAATTATCAATTTTAGGGCCAATAACAGCTTTGGTTTCCATTTTGAAACGGATGCCCTTTTTAGCACGGTCAAACAACGACAGTACATTTACCATTTCTGGTATATTGGTAAAATTATCGCCTAAAAAATTAGATTTGAATTGTACGGTGGTTTCAGAACCATTGGCCGTAAGCCTATCTGTAAAACCATTATGTGGCAAATTAGAACCTATTAATATAAGCTGGCTATTATTAAAATAAGATAAGTGGTTGCCAATATGTGTTTTTCCCTGCCCCTTATTAACGTAAACAAGTTCGAGTTCTGGATGGAAATGCCAATAGGCATCGTTCCTGTCTACTTTTTCTATATGCTGTTTTATTAAAATTGAACTTCCAAAACTTGGGCTCAATTTCTTTAATGTGGGTTTTTTATTAATCATAGCAGGAGCGGTTTAATGCAAATTTACTACTTATTATGCATACATTATATATATAATTAACTTTCTTGTGTGTTATTTTAACTTAACAAAGCGTTAACATTAAATTAACAGTTAATATAGCATATATATTGGTCAAATTTGTTGTTTTGTAACACATTTATCGGTTATATATTTGCCTTGTTGAAAGTTATTAAATCCTAATGATGTAAATAATGAAACGCATTAATAAAAATATCCTATTCATATTAGAATCTTTAAGTCACTTAAAAGAAATCTATAATGTATTGATGGCAAATAAAGCTGGGATATTTACATTAAAAGCAGAAAAAAGAATGGTCTTAGCGGCAGTCAACAATCATAAAGGGTTTACATTAAAAGAAATATCAATACCCAATTATAAAGGGTTTCACAAAACACATTAGTTTTTTAGTTTAGATTAATGTCTTATATTTAGTTTAGTTTAGTTGGTAAAAGTGGGCTGTGGTGGCCCACTTTTTTTATGCCCCTATTTTTATTATCAATTTTCAAAAAAACTATTTTATAAACTTGATTCTTTTTCAAAATTTAGAATGCTTTCTAGGTTTAAATCTCAAAATCCTATTTACTGAAATTCATAATAAAAATGATTTCATTTTAAAGATAGAACTTTTCTCAGGGGTATTTTCTTCATTAATATACTCATTTAACACTTAAATATTCAATTTTGACTTTACCTAAAAATGATGTTAAATTAACAGATAAAATAGCACATAAATACATTAATATCAATGTTTTACAAAAAATATTACTGCCATATATTTGTAGTGTTGAACGTTAAAAAAAAACAAATTATGAAAAACGTAATTAAACATTCGAAAAAAGGAATCTTAATGGTAACTATGTTTGCTACCTTGTTAAGTTCCGCCAATGAAGTTTCATTTTTTACTATTAAAAATGATGCAGGAACAACCTCCATTACTTTAGAGAATGTAAAGGAAGGCAACCTATTATCTATTAAAGATGATAACGGTATGACATTATATAAAGAACTCATACAGGAAACAGGAATTTATTCAAAAGGATTTGATTTAACATCACTTCCAGATGGTGCGTATATTTTTGAACTGGACAAGGACATGGAAATTACCACAATTCCCTTTTCTGTAAAGTCCAGCACGGTTCTTTTTAATAAAGAAGAAGAAAAAACAATTTACAAACCGTTTCTTAGAGTTAAAGACAACTTGGTTTACATTTCAAAATTGGCCTTAAATGAAGAGCCTTTAAACATTGATGTTTATTCTTCTAGCGATAATTTTTCAGAGGGTTATAAACTTATGCATTCTGAAAAAATAGAGAATGTGCAAACCATTAAAAGAGTCTTAAGACTAAGCCATTTGGACAATGGAAGCTATAAAATTGTATGCCAATCTGAAGGTAGGGAATTCACAAAAATCATTAATTAAATCAATAAATGCTCACTTTAGTTTATTTAGTAAAAGTGGGCCATGATAGCCCACTTTTTTTAAACAATAATTAAACTTCGCTGAATATAAAAACCATAAACATTAAATATTCAGATAAGTACCAATTTTTTTAATCAAAAGTAACTAGTTTGAAAAGAAACACAAAAAAGCAGATTAGATATTGATAAAAATTATTTTTCTATAGTTTGGGGAACCTTTAATATGGCCTAATATATTTCAACATTAATTTCTGAAAGCCAGCCGATGGGATTTTTTTTGAAAAAAGTCCTAGTTAGGTCTCGATATTCTTTTTTGAAAGACAAAAAAAGCCCGTTTTGATGCTTTCTCTTCTGCTTTCTTTTTTGAAGTTGCCCTCGCTTTTGCAACAACTTTTTGATCTATGGAAAGCTTTACTGAAAAATGACGGACTTCATCATTTCCTGTGTCTTCATAAACGTGGTAGTCAAATGATTTCTTTTCTTTTTGGCACCATTCTATGAGCAAACTTTTATAGCTAATCACTTTTCCTTCAAGCGTTTCTATATCAACATAAGGAATGATAACCTGCTTATAAATGAACTTTTCACAATGTTTGTAGCCTCTGTCCAAAAAAATAGCCCCTATCAAGGCCTCGAATAAATTGCCATAAATGTTATCTCCAAACTGGCCGGCAGGAATTTTACTTTCAACTAAAGCTAAAAGATTCAGTTCTCTCCCTAACTCATTCAAATGCTCCCTACTCACCACTTTGGAGCGCATTTTGGTAAGATAGCCCTCATCGCCTCCAGGTACTTCTTGATATAAGTGCGATGCAATAACGGCACTTAACATAGCATCACCCAAAAATTCCAACCGTTCATAATTAATAGCATTGCCTTCATCGTCCTTAATATTCATGGACCGATGCGTAAAGGCTTTTCTATAAACAAGGATGTTTTTAGGTTTGCGCCCTAAAATCTTACTTATTTGCATAAAAAAATTCCCGTTGTCTTTAAAACGGGAATTTAATATGTTGCGAATGTTATATTTCATCTGATGATTAAACTTTTATTGTAAAGTCAGATGTAATAAACCATGTTTCATTTTACTGTAAAAATTAATTTATTTTTTTGAATACGACGCACGCATTGTGTCCGCCAAATCCAAACGTATTGCTCATAGCCACTTTAACATCACGTTTTTGAGCCTTGTTTAAAGTTAAATTTAATTCTGGGTCAATGTTTTCATCTACTGTTTCGTGATTAATGGTTGGAGGCACTATACCGTGCTCCATAGCCAAAATAACCGAAATAGCTTCAATGGCTCCAGCAGCACCTAAAAGGTGTCCTGTCATTGATTTTGTTGAATTGATATTTATGTTTTTAGCGTGATTTCCAAATACTTTTGAAATCGCCTTAAGCTCTGCCACATCTCCCAAAGGAGTCGATGTGCCATGGGTATTTATATGGTCTACATCTTCTGGTTTGAGCCCAGCATTCTCTAAACAATTTTTCATAACCTCAACAACACCTAACCCTTCTGGGTGTGGTGCTGTCATATGATAGGCATCTGATGACAATCCGCCTCCAGCGACTTCTGCATATATCTTTGCACCTCTTGCTTTAGCATGCTCATATTCTTCTAAAATAAGTGCTCCCGCACCTTCTCCAAGCACAAAACCGTCTCTAGTGCCATCAAATGGACGCGAGGCTGTTTCTGGACTTTCGTTTCTAGTAGATAGTGCATGCATGGCATTGAAACCACCCATTCCTGCAATAGTTACTGCTGCTTCACTACCGCCAGTCACAATCACGTCACAATATCCCAAACGAATGGAATTTAAGGCGTCAAATATGGCATTGGCAGAAGACGCACAAGCAGAAACCGTTGTGTAATTAGGCCCCATAAAACCATGTTTTATGGAAATGTTTGCTGGCGCAATATCAGCAATCATTTTTGGAATAAAGAATGGGTTAAATCTTGGTGTTCCATCTCCTTCAGCGAAATTTAAAACTTCATCCTGAAAGGTTTCCAAACCTCCAATACCGGCACCCCATATAACACCTACACGTAATTTGTTAACGTTTTCTAGATTTAATTTAGAATCTAAAATAGCTTCATCTGCAGCAACCATAGCGTATTGCGCAAATTTGTCCATT
>CAXBNH010000030.1:0-15682 GCA_963976905.1 uncultured Algibacter sp. | reverse complement strand
CAATACTGTTTTAGATGCCGTTAATGAAGTAGGGGCAGATACCACTATTATTTTTGTGCCACCAGCATTTGCTGCCGATGCCATTATGGAAGCTGCCGATGCCGGTATTAAGGTTATTATAACGATTACTGAAGGTATTCCTGTAGCAGATATGATTACAGCTTCAAGTTATATAAAAAATAAAGATTGCCGCTTGATTGGCCCTAACTGCCCAGGAGTGATTACCCCAGGAGAAGCAAAAGTAGGCATCATGCCCGGTTTTGTGTTTAAAAAAGGTAAAGTGGGCATCGTTTCAAAATCGGGAACCCTTACTTATGAAGCTGCCGATCAAGTTGTAAAACAAGGTTTAGGCATTACAACGGCCATTGGTATTGGTGGCGACCCAATTATTGGAACAACAACAAAAGATGCAGTTGAATTACTGATCAACGACCCAGAAACCGAAGCGGTTGTGATGATTGGTGAAATTGGTGGGCAATTGGAAGCTGATGCTGCCAACTGGTATAAAGAGAGCGGAAGCAAAAAGCCTATTATTGGTTTTATTGCTGGAGAAACAGCTCCTGCTGGACGAACCATGGGGCACGCCGGTGCTATTGTTGGAGGAAGTGATGACACCGCACAAGCCAAAAAGAAAATCATGAAGGCATGTGGCATTCACGTAGTAGAATCTCCTGCTGAAATTGGCAAAAAAGTTGCTGAAGTTTTAGCCTAATACAAAATTATAAATAATTTAAAATCCGTTGGTTTTCTTGAATCAACGGATTTTTTTTATGGAAAAAATACGTTTAGGGTAACAAAACCATAGTTGAATTGATATACTATTAAACACACAAAACATAGTAATCATGAAAACAATTAAAACAATCATTCCATTCTTGTCTTTAATACTAACGCTAAGCAGTTGTTCAAAAAATGATGATGATGTTGAATCTATTCAAGCAACACCTCAATACCCAATGAAAACCTTGGTTGAAAGCGGCCATATGGAAGTTAAATACACTAAGGTCAACTGGGTAAACACCTATGAAATGGGATACGAATTCAAGTCTTTTAAAAATGGAAAAATAACGGCATTAGGAATCCGAATCCCGGATGAAGGTGATTTTCGTGTTACGCTTTGGAATGCAGATACTGATGAAATACTTGCAACTATCCAAGTCGTTTCCACATCGGGATTATTGTCTTTTGAAGATATCAACCCTATACAAATTCAGTCAGGTGTCCGATATTTTGTTTCAGTTAACACCAACAGCTATTATCATTTTAATGATTCAGGAACTATTTTGTTTCCTGTTGAAATAGGTGATTTTCTTATCACAAAATATGGAGCCAATTTTGGGATCGCACAAGTATTGCCAACCCAATTTTCCTCAGTTTCCTATTCAGGAATGGTTGATGTAAAATTCACGCCAAATAACTGATATAGTTTATATGCTCTAATGGAAGCCTCACAAGATTTTGTGAGGTTTTTATATTTGATGCCACTTGTATTTGCTATATTTGGAATTGAAATAAAAACAACTATTTTTTTAATACATATATATCCACATGAAATTACTAGAAGGAAAAACAGCTATCATCACAGGAGCGAGTAGAGGTATTGGGCGAGGCATTGCACAAACATTTGCAGAACAAGGTGCTAATGTGGCATTTACATACAGTTCATCCGTTGAAGCGGCAAACGAACTTGAAAAAGAATTAAACGCATTGGGCATCAAAGCAAAGGGTTATAAAAGCAACGCCGCAAGTTTTGATGAAGCCCAAAAATTAGCGGATGCCGTAGTTGCAGAATTTGGAAGTATTGATGTACTTATAAATAACGCTGGTATTACTAAGGATAATTTATTGATGCGCATTAGTGAAGAGGATTTTGATACCGTGATTGAAGTGAATTTAAAATCGGTATTCAATATGACCAAAGCCGTGCAAAAAACCATGTTGAAACAGCGCAAAGGCTCTATCATCAACATGAGTTCTGTTGTGGGGGTTAAAGGAAATGCAGGACAGACCAACTATGCGGCTTCAAAAGCAGGGATTATTGGGTTTTCAAAATCCGTTGCCTTGGAGTTAGGTTCCAGAAACATCAGAAGCAACGTGATCGCCCCAGGTTTTATAGAAACCGAAATGACCGCCAAACTTAACGAAGAGGTTGTAAAAGGATGGCGTGCTGGAATTCCATTAAAACGCGGCGGTTCTCCAGAAGATGTTGCCAATGCTTGTGTGTTTTTAGCGAGTGATATGAGTGCTTATATCACAGGGCAAACGCTTAATGTAGATGGCGGAATGCTTACTTAATTTAAGATTTACGAATTCCGATTTTAGAATTTTAAAATCGTTAATCAAAAATTGTCAATCGTAAATGCAGACAGAAACTCTATTATACATCATATTTTCTGGAATATTAGCGCTATTTATAGCGCTTTTTCAATATAAATATAAACCTAAAAGCCAGTCAAAAATAAATAACGTATTTGCTTTTTTAAGGTTTATAACGGTGTTTTCTATGTTGTTGCTCTTAATCAATCCGAAATTTGAACAACTTAAAGTTTATACTGAAAAACCAAATTTGGTTGTTGCAGTAGATAATTCAAGTTCTGTAAAACACTTAAAACATGATAAAGAAGTTCTTGGCTTTGTTGAAAATTTAAAAACGAATGCCGCTTTAAATGATAAATTCAATATCGATTTTTATACGTTTGGCAAGAGCCTGAAAAATTCAGACGCTCTTGATTTTTCAGAAGCTGAAACCAATATCGCTAATGCTTTTACTCAATTATCAAACGTTTATAAAAATACGGTATCGCCAACTATTTTGATAAGTGATGGCAACCAAACCTATGGAAATGATTATCAATTTAGTGTCCAATCCTATAAACAGCCTATTTATCCTATCATCCTCGGAGATACTATATCTTATACCGATTTAAAAATCCAGCAATTAAATGTCAATAAGTATGCTTATTTAAAAAATGAATTCCCCGTTGAAGCCATTTTGGTTTACAATGGCTATAATGCTATAAATACAAATCTTGAAATATATTCAGGCGAAAGTAAAATTTATTCAAAAGCATTGCGGTTTTCAAAAGATGATAATTCAAAAATAGTAACACTAACATTGCCGGCAAATAGGGTTGGAGTTGGGAGTTACAAGGCACTATTGACACCACTTTCAAACGAAAAAAATACTGTAAATAATATTAAGAATTTTGCTGTTGAAGTCATTGACCAAAAAACAAATATAGCTTTGGTAAGTGCTATAACACATCCAGATTTGGGCATGTTCAAAAAAAGCATTGAAAGCAATGAGCAACGTTCGGTCGTGATTTTAAACCCAAAAGATGTTATTTCAAAAATAAATGATTTTCAATTATTTATAGTGTATCAGCCCAATAATACATTTAAAGAATTGATTACTGCTTTAAACAATCAAAACAGCAATCAATTCGTAATAGTAGGCGCTAAAACAGACTTGAATTTTTTAAACACAGTTTCAAAAAATTATAAACAGGAAATCACCAATCAAACCGAAGATTTTCAAGCCGAACTTAACAGCAATTACACGCCTTTTATTATTGAAAATTTGGATTTTGAGTCTTTTCCGCCGTTAAAATCAAATTACGGGGACGTGTCTTTTTCCGTGTCTTTTGAATCTATATTGAATAAAAAAGTAAATAACCTATCAACAGGCGATCCTTTATTGGCAACTTTTGAAACCAATGGCAAAAAAGAAGCCGTTCTATTCGGTGAAAATATTTGGCAATGGCGGGCGCAAAGTTTTTTGAACAATAAATCGTTTAATAATTTTGATAATTTTATAGGGAAACTGGTTCAATATTTGGCTTCAACCAAACAACGTAGCCGATTGAATGTGGATTATGAATCGTTTTATAATGGCAATCAAAATGTCATTATAAATGCACAAGTGTTCGATAAAAACTTTGTGTTTGATGCTAGGGAGAATCTAAACATAAAAGTAAAAAACCTTGTTTCCGAAGAAGAAAAATCTTTTGCTTTTGTTCTTAAAAACAATACCTATCAACTAGATTTGAGCAATTTACCAGCTTCAGAATATCGTTTTAAGGTCATTGCGGACAACGGAAATCTCTCAAAGTCAGGAGCATTTCAAATTTTGGAATATGATGTAGAGCAACAATTTTTGAATGCCAATGTAAAAAAGCTGCAACAATTGGCGACAAACAGTTCAGGAACTACTCATCTTATAGCTAACACCAAAGATTTAGCTTCCAATTTATTAAATGACGCACGTTATAAACCCATTCAAAAAAGCCATAAAAATACTGTACCTTTGATAGATTGGGAATATCTGCTATTAATTATAGCTTTAAGCTTAGGAATTGAATGGTTTTTAAGAAAATATAACGGGCTAATTTAAAAAATGACAGAAAGAAAAACGGCAATTGTAACGGGATCATCATCAGGAGTTGGGGCTGCTACTTGTATTGAATTATCTAAAAGAGGATGGAATGTTGTGATTAACTATTCGCGAAGCAAAACAGAGGCTTATGATTTAGCAGAAACGTGTAAAGGTTTAGGGTCTCAAGTTTTGGTTTGTGAAGCAAATGTTGCTAATGATTCAGATTGTAAAAAGATGGTAGCTGAAACTGTTAAGGCTTGGGGGAGAATTGATGTATTGATTAACAATGCAGGTACTACCAAGTTTTGTGATTACGGAGATTTAAACGGGCTTACTAAAAAGGATTTTCAAGACATTTATGAAGTTAACGTTATTGGTGCATATCAAATGGTTAAATTTGCTGCGCCATACTTAAAAAAAGTTAATGGGTCTATTGTTAACACCTCTTCTATGAGTGCTATTTCTGGGTTAGGAAGTTCAATCGCTTATTCTGCCTCAAAAGGAGCTTTGTCAACCATGACACTTTCCCTTGCTCATGCACTAGCACCCCATGTAAGAGTAAACGGTGTTTGCCCAGGTTTTATAGAGACTAGATGGACCAAAGGTTTTTTAGGAGACAGATATGAATCTGTTAAAAAGAATTTTGAAAAAGCAGCACTTATCAATAGAGTTTCTTTTCCTGAAGATATAGCAAAAAGCATTGTTTACTTAGCGGTAGATGCAACAACTACAACTGGCCAGTTATTAACTGTAGATGGCGGACAGTTGGTAAATCAAGGAAGAATCTAAAAAAAAAGCCATACTTTTGTTTTGACTGTAAATGCCTGCTTTTTTAAACAATTTTAAGTAAACTAATAGAGCGGTTTTTTAAAATATATAATGGATTAATTTAAACAATAACTTAAAATAAATAATGGAAAAATTACCAAAAATTGCATTGCCTTTTATCATCACAATCGTGATACTTATTATATTATTAACAAAATCTGCCGTAACTATCGGGTCAGGACAAGCTGGTGTACTATTTAAAACCTTTGGCGAGGGTGTTGTTATTGATGAACCTGCCATGGGCGAAGGATTTCATATTGTAGCCCCTTGGAACAAGGTGTTTATTTATGAAGTAAGACAACAAGAAATTTTGGAAAAAATGAATGTGCTGTCTTCCAATGGTTTAGACATCAAATTAGAAGCCTCTGTTTGGTTTCAACCAGATTTCAAAAACTTAGGAAAGTTGCATCAAGAGAAAAGTGAAATGTACAAAGAGCGTGTTTTGCTTCCGGCAATTCGTTCAGCGGCAAGAAGTGTTGTAGGCCGTTATACGCCAGAACAATTGTACTCTAGTAAACGTGATGCGATTCAGCAAGAGATTTTTGAAGAAACAAAGAAAATTGTTGAAAGCCAATACATTCAATTAAATGAAGTTTTAGTGCGGGATGTTACCTTGCCACCCACTATTAAGGATGCCATAGAGCGTAAATTAAAACAAGAACAAGAGTCTTTGGAATATGAGTTCAGATTAGTAACTGCAGCAAAAGAAGCTGAAAAAGTAATCATTGAAGCTCAAGGAAAAGCAGAATCCAACAGGATTTTAAGTGCATCATTAACAGATAAGATTTTACAGGACAAAGGCATTGATGCCACCATTAAATTATCAGAATCTCCAAATAGCAAAGTTATTGTTATTGGTTCAGGAGATAGTGGTATGCCTATTATTTTAGGTAATCAATAAATAAATGATTTCCCAAGTAAATTTTGTAGATTTTATTTGGAATTTTACAGTTAATTTGCAGATATTTGCAACAAATAATAAGAAATGACTTTTATTCAAAAAAATCATCATCATCATTTTCAAATCTACGCTCAAGCGAAGTGAAAATGTATTGAATAAAATCAACATATATTTAAACCCGTTTGAGACAATCAAGCGGGTTTTATTTTTTAATTCCAACGAGATAGTTTCAAACTCATAAAAACAATAAAATGAGTAAATTAAGGATTGCAGTACAAAAATCGGGACGTTTAAACGAAGACTCCATGGCCATTTTAAAAGACATCGGTATTTATATCGATAATGGCAAAGACCAATTGAAGGCTTCAGCCAAAGGATTTCCTGTGGAAGTGTTTTATTTAAGAAATGGCGATATCCCTCAGTATTTAAAAGATGGCGTGGTAGATGCCGCTATTATTGGCGAAAATGTTTTGATTGAAAAAGGAAACGGCATCACGGTTGTTGAAAAGCTAGGGTTTTCAACCTGTCGTGTTTGTATTGCGGTACCAAAATCTGCAAAATATAATGGCATCAAAGATATGGAAGGCAAGCGCATTGCAACGTCGTACCCCAATACCGTACAAAATTATTTAGATGAAAACAATGTTAAAGCGCATTTACACATCATCAACGGCTCTGTGGAAATTGCTCCAAATATAGGACTTGCAGATGCTATTGTGGATATAGTCTCCAGCGGAAGCACCCTTTTTAAAAACAATTTAAAAGAGGTGGAAACCATTTTAAAATCAGAAGCCATATTAGCTGTTTCACCTATTCTAAGTGAAGAAAAGCAAGCTATTTTAGATAAAATACAATTCAGGATTCAATCCGTTTTAAAAGGCAGGGAATCCAAATATATCTTGTTGAACGCACCTAATGATAAAATTGAAAACATCATAAATGTGCTGCCGGGCATGAAAAGCCCAACAGTTTTACCTTTGGCACAAGAAGGCTGGAGTTCTGTACATTCCGTAATCAGCAAAAACCAATTTTGGAATGTGATAGATGAGCTAAAAGCAAATGGCGCCCAAGGTATTTTAGTTTGTCCTATTGAGAAAATGGTGCTCTAAAAGCGTTTGCCATTCCTCGCCTGTGCTGAACTTGTTTCAATAAAAGAGTGAGTCTCATAAGATATTTAAGTGATCATGATGCGTTTTTGTTTTAATAGATTTCCGCCTTCGCGGAAATGACAAAAAAGATTTATATGCAAATAATAAACAATCCAAATAAAGCAAGTTGGTCTGAAATTTTAAAACGACCTACGCAAACTGTTGGCGATATCGAAAGCATTGTCAACACCGTTTTTAATGATGTTAAAATAGAAGGCGACAAAGCAATTACAAACTACACAGAACGTTTTGACGGTGTTGTTTTACCAACCAATTTAGTGAGCTTATCTGAAATTGAAGCTGCCGTTTTAAGAGTTCCAACAGCACTTCAAAACGCCATTAAACTTGCCAAACAAAACATTGAAGCCTTTCATAAAGCCCAAAAAACAAGTAAAATAGAAGTTGAAACCGCAAACGGCGTGCAATGCTGGCAAGAAAAAAGGCCCATTGAAAAAGTAGGTCTGTATATTCCTGGAGGCACAGCGCCATTGTTTTCTACTGTTTTAATGTTGGCTATTCCTGCTCAAATTGCAGGTTGTAAGGAGATTGTTTTGTGTTCGCCACCAAATAAAGAAGGCCAATTAGCACCAGAGATTTTGTTTGCAGCAAAACTTTGTGGGGTTACTAAAATTATAAAAGTAGGTGGCATACAGGCCGTTGCAGGCATGACGTTTGGAACAGAAACCATACCACAGGTTTATAAAATATTTGGTCCAGGCAATCAATTTGTAACCGTTGCCAAACAAATAGCCACTAAATACGGCGTAGCTATTGATATGCCCGCAGGGCCTAGTGAGTTGTTGGTAGTAGCTGACGAAATCGCCAATGCATCGTACATTGCATCCGATTTGTTAAGCCAAGCCGAACACGGTGTGGATAGCCAAGTAATTTTGGTGTCCACTTCAAAAACAATAATTGATGCTGTTTCAGAGGAAATTGAAAAACAATTAGAAGTACTTCCCCGAAAAACCATTGCAGAAAAATCAATAGGAAATTCTAAATTGATTTATGTTGAAACCAATGCATTAGCTTTGGAATTGATTAATGAATATGCACCTGAGCATTTTATCATTTGTACAAAAAATGAAGATTTCTATGTGAACGGTATCAGGAACGCTGGTTCTGTTTTTATTGGTGATTATACGCCGGAAAGCGCGGGTGATTATGCATCAGGAACCAATCACACTTTGCCAACCAATGGATTTTCAAGAGCGTATTCAGGAGTGAATTTAGATAGTTTTATGAAAAGTATGACCTTTCAAAAAATATCAAAAGAAGGTTTGAAAACAATAGGGAATGCCATAGAATTGATGGCAGAAGCAGAAGGTTTGCAAGCCCATAAAAATGCAGTATCAATTAGATTAAAAGATTTAAAATAAATTTGTCATTCCTGCGAAGGCAGGAATCTCATGAACTTAGTTCATAAGATTATTATGAAAACAAAATTTAACATACAAAATATAATCCGCCAAAACATAAAGGCATTAAAACCTTATTCTTCTGCAAGAGACGAATTTCAAGGCGTTACAGATGCTATGGTTTTTTTAGATGCCAATGAAAACCCTTTTGAAAATGGCGTGAACAGATATCCAGATCCTCAACAAAATAAAGTAAAGGTATTACTGTCAAAAATCAAAAAAGTCAATACTAAAAGCATCCTTTTAGGAAATGGTAGTGATGAAGTTTTAGACCTTATTTTTAGAGCGTTTTGCGAACCCAATCAAGATAATATCATAACGCTACCACCAACGTATGGTATGTACGACGTGTTGGCAAATATCAATGCCATCAGCATTATAAAAGTGAATCTATCCGATAGTTTTGAGCCTAAAGTGGATAACATCTTAGCGGCTGCAAACCAAATGAGCAAAATACTTTTTTTATGTTCGCCAAACAATCCTTCAGGAAACAGTTTTAAACCTTCAGATGTAGAAATGCTTCTGAATAATTTTGACGGTTTAGTGGTAATAGACGAGGCTTATATTGATTTTTCAACCGAAAAAAGTTGGTTGCAACGCTTGAATGAATTTCCAAATCTGATAGTTACACAAACACTTTCCAAAGCCTATGGCATGGCAGGAATCCGTTTGGGCATTTGTTATGCTTCCGAAGAAATAATTGCCGTTTTGAACAGGATAAAACCACCATATAATGTTAATGGACTCACGCAACTTCGGGCTGTTGAAAGACTTCAAAAAGAAGACGAGGTTGCCAATGAAATCAAAACCATTATAGCACAGCGCAATTTTTTAGTTTCAGAATTAAAAAGCATTGATTTCATAACAAAAATTTATCCTACAGATGCTAATTTTGTTTTAGCAAAAGTGGATGATGCTACCAAACGTTACAACCAACTCATAGAAAAAGGCGTTGTAATCAGAAATAGAACGACCCAATTTGGGTGTGAAAACTGTTTAAGATTTACAGTTGGAACTTCAGATGAAAATAAAATATTAATAGATACCTTAAAATCTATCTGATGAAAAAAGTATTATTTGTAGACCGCGACGGTACCATCATTAAAGAACCAGCTGATGAGCAAATTGATGCTTTTGAAAAATTGCAATTTTATCCAAAGGTTTTTCAATACTTAAGTAAAATAGCCAAAGAGTTGGATTATGAAATTGTTATGATAACCAATCAAGATGGCTTGGGCACAGAAGTGTATCCTGAAAATACGTTTTGGCCCGTACATAATTTCATTCTAAAATGTTTTGAAGATGAAGGTGTTGTCTTTAAAGAACAATTTATTGATAGAACTTTTGCTAAAGATAATGCGCCAACACGAAAACCCAATACAGGTTTGTTGACCCAATATTTTTCTGAGGACTATGATTTGGAAAACTCATTTGTTATCGGCGATAGGTTAACAGATATCGAGCTTGCCAAAAACTTAGGCGCGAAAGGTATTTTTATCAATGACCAAACGCATTTAGGCACTAACGAAATCACGGTTAAACATGACGAATTAGAACCATACATTGCTTTAGAATGTAACGATTGGGCAAAAATATATGCCTTTTTAAAAACTGAGGAGCGTTCTGGAGGTCTCATCAGAAACACCAATGAAACAAAAATAGACATTCAATTGAATTTGGACGGTACCGGAAAAAGCAAAATAGATACAGGTATTGCGTTTTTTGACCACATGTTGGACCAAATCGCACGCCACGGCCAATTGGATTTAACCATAAAAGTTGACGGCGATTTAGAAGTAGATGAACACCACACCATTGAAGATACCGCTATAGCTTTGGGCGAATTGTTTAATTCCGTTTTAGGAAATAAGCTTGGTATTGAACGATACGGATTTTGCTTGCCCATGGACGATTGTTACGCACAAGCCGCTATCGATTTTGGTGGTAGAAATTGGTTGGTGTGGGAAGCTGATTTTAAACGCGAAATGGTTGGGAAAATGCCAACCGAAATGTTTTATCATTTCTTTAAATCGTTTACAGATGGTGCCAGATGTAATTTGAATATCAAAGCAGAAGGCATTAACGAACATCATAAAATTGAAGCTATTTTTAAAGTATTTGCAAAAGCTATAAAAATGGCGGTAAAACGTGATATTGAAAAGATGATTTTGCCTTCCACAAAAGGAATGCTATAAAATGACTATTAACCTTTAGCTGTTTGCCAATAGCTAAAAGATGAAAAGATGAAATTAATTATTATAAATTACGGCGCAGGAAACATCAAAAGCATTCAATTTGCTTTTAAACGTTTGGGGTTTGAGGCTGTTTTATCAAACAATCCAGAAGAAATTTTGGCTGCCGATAAAGTCATTTTTCCGGGCGTTGGCGAAGCGAGCACGGCCATGCAGATGTTAAAAGCAAGTGGTTTGGATGTTTTGATTCCAAAACTGAAACAGCCCGTTTTAGGCATTTGTTTAGGCATGCAGTTGTTATGTGAGTTTACTGAAGAAGGTAATACCAAAGGACTCGGTATTTTCAATACCACCGTAAAACGGTTTTCAAATAATGTAAAAGTACCTCAAATGGGTTGGAACGTTATCAAAGACTTAAAATCCGATTTATTTGAAGGCATTAAAGAAAACGAGTATATGTATTTGGTACACAGTTATTATGCCGAACATTGCCCGCAAACCATTGCAAAAACCGATTACGGCATTAACTATGCGTCCGCTTTACAACACGATAATTTTTACGGTGTTCAATTTCATCCAGAAAAGAGTAGTTTAGCAGGAGAACAAATATTGAAGAATTTTTTGAATTTATAAATTAGCAGTTAGCTATTAGCCGTTAGCTTTTTGCTAATTACTGATAACCAACTTCAAACAACCAAAATATGAGAATCATACCAGCCATAGACATCATTGACGGAAAATGCGTTCGTTTAACCAAAGGCGATTACGGTACTAAAAAGATTTACAATGAAAGCCCTTTAGAAGTAGCCAAGGCGTTTGAAAATTCAGGTATTGAATATTTGCATTTAGTAGATTTAGATGGCGCCAAAGCGCAACATATTGTCAATTATAAAGTGCTTGAGCAAATCTCATCAAAAACCAGTTTGAAAATTGATTTTGGTGGTGGCTTAAAGGCCAATGAAGATTTGCACATTGCTTTTAATTCCGGTGCTAAGCAAATTACTGGCGGAAGTATTGCTGTAAAAGACCCAAAAACATTTGAAGGCTGGATAGCCAAATATGGGGCATCAAAAATCATTTTAGGAGCCGATAGTGATGCTGGTAAAATTGCTATTAGTGGGTGGCAGGAGCAGAGTGATGAAGATGTGGTTCCGTTTATCAAAACCTATCAAAAGAAAAGCATCCGTTATGTGATTTGCACCGATATTTCTAAAGATGGTATGTTGGAAGGGCCTTCTGTGGATTTGTATAAAAAAATCATTGCAGAATGTAGCAACAGTAGTAATGACCAATCCATTAAACTCATTGCATCTGGTGGTATTTCTTGTATTGATGAATTACCTATTTTAAAGGAAATAGGCTGTGAAGGTGTTATTATAGGAAAGGCTATTTATGAAGATAGAATTACCTTAAAGCAATTGGAGAAATTTGTGTGAGATAGCTTTTAGCCGTTAGCCTTTTACTAATAGCCAAAAGCCAAAAGCTGTAAAAAATGTTAACAAAACGAATCATACCCTGTTTAGACGTTAAAAACGGACGCACCGTAAAAGGCGTTAATTTTGTAGATTTAAGAGATGCGGGCGATCCTGTGGAGCTTGCCAAACAATACGCTGCTATTGGTGCGGACGAATTGGTGTTTCTTGATATTTCCGCAACGCTAGAAGGGCGTTCCACCATGTTGGATATGGTGCTTCACGTTGCCGAACAAGTGAATATTCCGTTTACGGTTGGTGGCGGTATTTCATCTATTGAAAATGTGGATGCGCTTTTAAAATGCGGAGCGGATAAAGTATCCATAAATTCTTCTGCAGTAAAAAGGCCCGAGTTGGTCAATGAATTGTCCGATAAATTTGGAAATCAATGTATTGTGGTTGCCATTGATGCCAAACAAATTAATGGCCAATGGAAAGTGCATCTGGCTGGTGGCAGCATTCCCACGGATATCGATTTGTTTGAATGGGCCAAAGAAGTGGAAACACGAGGTGCTGGTGAAATCCTGTTTACATCGATGGATCACGATGGTACCAAAAACGGTTTTGCAAATGAGGCCTTGGAAAAACTTTCAAATTTGCTTAATATTCCCATTATAGCCTCTGGAGGTGCTGGCAATGTCAAGCATTTCGTGGATACATTTAAAGAAGGAAAAGCTGATGCAGCTTTAGCGGCAAGCGTGTTTCACTTTGGTGAAATACCAATTCCGCAGTTAAAAAAAGAATTAAAAGAAAATAATATAGAAGTACGGCTATAGCCGTCATGCTAAACTCGTTTCAGCATCTCATAAAGAATTAGATAATGGAAATTAAATACGACACAAACGGACTTGTTCCAGCAATCATCCAAGACGCTACCACCAAAAACGTTTTGATGTTGGGCTATATGAATGAAGCAGCCTACCAAAAAACACTGGAAACCAAGCAAATCACTTTTTTTAGCCGAAGCAAACAACGCTTATGGACCAAAGGTGAGGAGAGCGGTAACTTTTTAAACCTGGTCGATATAAAAAACGATTGTGATAACGATACTTTGTTGATTCAGGTAAACCCAGTTGGGCCAACCTGCCATAAAGGCACCGATACATGTTGGGGAGAAACCAATAACCCTAATTATAGTTTTTTATCAACGTTGGAAGCTGTGATTGCAGAACGTGTGGCTAATAAAGACACCAACAAATCGTATGTGGCCAGTTTGTTTTCAAAAGGCATCAATAAAGTCGCCCAAAAAGTAGGCGAAGAGGCCGTGGAAACCGTTATTGAAGCTATGGACAACAACAACGAACTGTTTTTATATGAGTCGGCAGATTTACTATTCCATTATTTAATGTTATTACAAGCCAAAGGATTCACTTTAAAAGATATTGAAAACGAATTAAAGGGAAGACATAAGTAGTTCATCATTTGAAAAAATATTTCTACGTCATCAACATTCAATATTTAGGCTATCGTTTTCACGGTTGGCAAAAACAACCATCTGTAAAAACCTTGCATTTGATGGTGGACAGAACCTTGAATTTTATACTAGAAGACAAACCATTTAAAAGTTTAAGTTCTGGCAGAACCGATGCTATGGTTTCGGCAGAAAGTGCTGCTTTTGAGTTGTTTTTGGGAGAACCCATTGCAGATGAAACGGCTTTTTTGGCCTTGTTCAACCACAATTTGCCCCAGGATATTCGAGCGTTGAGCATTCGGGAAGTGGATAGCAAATTCAATATCATCAACAATTCAAAAATAAAAGAATACCTGTATTTGTTTGCTTTCGGACAAAAAAACCATCCGTTTTGTGCGCCCATCATGACCACCATTTTGGATAATCTGGATATTGAACTGATGAAAGAAGGTGCTAAATTATTTGAAGGCTCGCATTATTTCAAATCCTATTGTTTTAAACCTACCGAACACGGTGTTTACAATCGAGAGATTTTACTTTGTGAATTGGTTGAAAACACCATTTACACCGCTAATTATTTTCCTGAAACGTCATATATTTTAAGAGTAAAAGGCAAGGGATTTATGAGAAACCAAATACGGTTGATGATGGGGACGCTTATCGATTTAGGAAAAGGTAAGTTGACTTTAGAGAATATCAAAACCAGTTTATTGCCTGATAGTGACGTAAAAATGGAATACATTGCACCAGCATCTGGGTTGATTCTCAATAAAATTGATTTCACGTAGTTCTTTTACTCAAATCAAATTATTCTTTTCAGCTATAAAATAATCATTCTGATTGCTTTGGTGTGAATTATGCAAATCTTGCTTAAAAACATATAACGAAAAAACACGTAAGCATTTCGATATTTGTACCATCTATTTTAAGGAACTGAATAGCCGATATTTTGGTGTTCAGATTAATTTTGAACTAAAAATCAGAAACCATGAAAAAAATAATTTTATCAATAGGTGTGTTATTATTATCAGTAGGTGTAACAGCACAACAAAAACAAAAAGAGGTAAAACAAGAAACCGAAGTAAAAACCGTAAGGGTAAACGACGGAGAAAAAATTTCAGAGAAAAAGGTAAAAGTAATTACCCGTGAAGAAGCCGATGTAGAATTGGATGCCATGGATGAAAACAAAGTGAATCAAAAACGGATTCCGTCCACTCCAAAAGTAGAAAAAACGGTTATGGTCGATAATGATTCAGACTATGATTATGATACGCTATCAAAAGTAAGCTATTACAAATCAGGAGATAGTGATTATATGTTTTCGCCCATTGCATATGGCTTTGATATTTCGAAAGGCAATACTGCTTCTGAATATGAAAAAATAGGAACCGCTTGGGTGTCACATTCTAAAGGGCACTATATTATAAATGGAGATATGCATGATGGTATTGGATATTTTGATGATCAAGGTAATTTGGTCATCGAATACTACAGTGACGATTCAAACAAAATAGAAGCAAAAACCTATATTATCAGTAAGTAAACCTAATAAGAAACACATTATCAAAAGTCTCGCTAAATGCGGGACTTTTTGTATTTTAGGGCCTTAATAAAAAACAGAACGATGACGCCATCCATCCCAAAAGAGACTTTGGAATTCTTCAAAAAACTAGAAAAGAATAATGACCGCGATTGGTTTAACAAACATAAAAGCGATTTTAAAAGTATTGAAGCGAAAATCAAAAAAGTATATAACAGCCTTTTTGAAGCTATAAAAGTGCATGATGATGTTGATAAAGTAAAACTATTCAGAATATACAGGGATGTGCGTTTTTCAAAAAACAAAGCGCCTTACAAAACCCATTTTGGAGGTTCGTTCCATAGAACAAAACCAAATTTAAGAGGTGGCTATTATCTGCATATCCATCCAAATAATG
>CAXBNH010000029.1:0-15922 GCA_963976905.1 uncultured Algibacter sp. | reverse complement strand
ATTATACCGCGCCAGATTATAATGTAGATTATGACAACCAACCGCTTACGGTAAAAGACCAATCAGGTAATTATAAAAATGAAACCTTGTATAGCAATGTCAATCTTACGGAAATGTTCAGTCCGCTGATTCGTATAGATTTTGAAATGATGAATTCCGTTAAGATTTTAGCTGAAATTAAAAAAGACCGCTTGCTTTCGCTTAGTTTTGACAACAATTTGATGACCGAGGTGCAAGGCAAAGAATTTGTGATAGGTTTGGGTTACAGAATAAAAGATGTGCGCATTCGTTCACAACTGGCTGGGCCTAAAAAACGGATCATAAGTGATTTGAACATGAAAGCCGATGTATCTATCAGGGATAATAAAACCATCATTAGATACTTGGATTTGGAAAATAACCAAGTAACAACAGGGCAAACCATTTGGGGGCTGAAATATTCGGCAGATTATGCGTTCAGTAAAAACCTAACAGGTATTTTCTATTTTGATTATACATTTTCAGAGTATGCTATATCAACGGCCTTTCCGCAAACCACTATCCGTTCAGGATTTACCATTAGATATAACTTTGGGAATTAATTCTTGGAGAGGGACATAAAAATATAGCCACGAATCACAAATAAATGGGTTTAGCTCATTTGAAATTCGTGAAATAAATGTTTAATATTGAATGCGAAAACAGTTTTTTAGATATTTAAAAAATTCGTGTATTCGTGGCGAATAATTTTATCGCTTGTTTTTAATCTCATAACTATTTGAATTTATAATTAGGAATAAATACATTTGCCAAAAATTAATTAATAAAGAAAATCATGAATATTCCATCAGAATTAAAATATACAAAAGACCACGAATGGGTAAGTATTGAAGGCGATATTGCAACCATTGGCATTACAGATTTTGCACAAAGTGAATTGGGCGATATTGTATATGTGGAGGTGGAAACGGTTGATGAGACATTGGAAGCCGAAGAAATTTTTGGTACTGTTGAAGCTGTAAAAACCGTATCGGATTTGTTTTTGCCTTTATCTGGTGAGATTATCGAGTTCAATGAAGGTTTGGAAGACGAACCAGAAAAAGTAAATACCGATCCTTACGGAGATGGTTGGATGATTAAACTTAAATGTTCTGACCTTTCTCAGGTTGATGGCTTAATGTCTGCCGACGATTATAAAACTTTGGTAGGTGCTTAAAAAATTTTGGATCGCATCGGCAATAGTTTATACTACGGTTTTAACTGTGGTAAGTTTGATGACTTTGAAAAACTTGCCAGATATGGGCATTTCTTTTGGAGATAAGGTGTTTCATTTCTTGGCATACTTTGTTTTGGCTTTCTTGTGGGTCTTTGCGTTTTTTTATAACTACAATCTTAAAAAAGCGAAATCCATACAGTATGCTTTTGTGTTCGCTGTAGCCTTTGGTATAATTATTGAGGTATTACAAGGTACTGTAACAGTAGCAAGATCTTTTGATGTATATGATATGTTAGCTAATACTTTAGGGAGTTTGCTTGCTGTGTGTCTATTAAGTGTTTACAATTTTAAGCATATTAAAAAGTGATAAACGCTTGCTTTTTTGAAAAATAAATAGTTATTTTAGCAACCTAGAAAACGATTAAATTATGGAACCTAAGAAAAATCCTAAAGCAAATGTTGGAAGAAACAGTTCGCTTTATTTTGCAATTGGCTTGGCGCTGATGTTATTTTTAACAAATTACGCTATCAATTACAAATCATATGACAAATCAGATATTGATATTGGGTCTTTGAATATGGAAGATGAATTTGAAGAAGAAATCCCAATTACAGAACAATTACAAACACCACCGCCACCGCCACCGCCACCTGCGGCGCCAGAAGTTATTGAGATAGTGGAAGATGAGGTAGAGATAGAAGAAACGGTTATTGAGTCCACTGAAACGGATCAAGCTGAAGAAATTATCGAGGTTGAGCAAGTAGAGGTTGCAGAAGTAGAAGAAGATATCGAGGTACCTTTTGCCGTTATTGAAAACGTACCGGTTTTTCCAGGATGTGAAAAGGAAAAAACCAACGATGCCAAGAAGGCCTGTATGTCTGAAGAAATAACCAAATTTGTTGGTAAAAAGTTCAATACCGAATTGGCTAGTGAATTAGGTCTTTCGGGAAGACAACGTATCAACGTTATTTTTAAGATTGATAAAACAGGTAAAATTACCGGTGTTATGGCAAGGGCCCCACATCCAGGTTTGGAAAAAGAGGCTGCTAGAGTTGTAAATTTATTGCCTAAAATGAAACCAGGTATGCAACGTGGAAAAGCAGTAACTGTACCATATTCATTACCAATTGTATTTCAAGTACAAGATTAAGCTTAAATTGTCATTTCCGTATGTTCACTGAGCGTTGTCGAAGTGAAAGCAGGAATCTGAATAAAATGCTTAAAAAGACATAAAAATTTCAAAACCCCATTACAAATTTGTAACGGGGTTTCTTTTTGGTATGCTTATTGTGTTTTCACATAATATTAACATTTAAACAAAACATATTATGAGAAATCCGAAGAAAAGCCACGAACTCATTCGCCAAAATGAGCAAATCGTGAAAAAATCACAAAAGCATGATGCGAATTTACAAAAAAACTCAGTCATCTATTTTCAGATTGGCTTGATTGTATGCTTGCTCACAGTTTACGGACTGTTTGAAATGAGTTTTGAAACCACCATCCCTACCTATCGCGATTTGCCGCCACTTGAAGAGCCCTTGTATGTAGATGTGCCCGTAATCAAGCCAAAAATTCCAGAATTGGTTGAGCCTATGGAGCAACAAAAAAGCAAACCAGCTTCAAATTTTAAAGAAGTGCCAGATGAAATGTTTACAGAGCCTATAACAAAAGAAACCATAGAACCAACGGATTCTGAACCTGTGTTAGATCCTCTTGATGTTGTGGTTCTGAAAGAACCAAAAGAGGTCATTGTGCCTGTGAATTTTGTTGAACAGGTTCCTATTTATCCAGGTTGCGAGAAATCAAAAAACAATCAGGAAAGAAGGCAATGCATGTCTGAAAAAATAACCAAACTAATTCAAAGGAAATTTGATACAAACATTGCTTCAGATTATGGTTTATCAGGAAAACAAAAAATAGATGTGCAATTTACCATAGATAAAACAGGATGTGTTACGGAAGTCAAAACACGGTCGCCACATCCAAAACTAGATGAGGAAGCGGCCCGTGTCATTAATATTATACCCGAAATGACACCCGGGAAACAGCAAAATAAAAATGTGGGCGTAATCTATAGTTTGCCCATTATTTTTCAAGTCCAATAACATTGCAATTTCAAACTTAAAAAGCCGTTATCAACCAAAAGATAGCGGCTTTTTTTGTTTGTGAAAGCTTTAATCTTTTTCATAATAAAATTTATGAATTATAATTTTAGTTTACAAGATTCACTCCTTTACTGAATCAAATTCAGCAGAGACGAGGGAATGACAAATGGTTTTAAAATATCTAAATAAAAATATAGTATCTTTCGGCAGAAATTCAAATCTTACTTTTATACCATGAAGCAATTCGTTGTATCACTCCTACTTTTAGTTCAATATACGGTTCAAGCGCAAGATGTTTTATCCTTTGAAAAACCGCCCGTTTTTCCTAGTTGTGATAGTTTGAAAATCCAATCATTGCAACCTTGTTTTGACAAAAACGTGCATAAATATATTTTCAATACGTTCAAGATGCCTCAAAAGCTTCAAGATGCCAATTATAAAGGCGAAGTTGTCGTGCTTTTTGAAGTAGATACCACAGGGAAATTTAGGGTCATGTATGTAGATGCCATGTACGAAGAACTGAAAACAGAAGCCAAGCGCGTGTTTGATGGGTTTCCAAAAATCAAGCCTGGAACTTACAATGGCAGGCCCACTTTTAAGCAGTATTCCATGCCCATAAAAATTCCGTTGGTAAATCAATCGGTTTCAGCCCAAGATTTAGCAAAAGAGAATGAAATTTCTAAATTGGTACAACAAGCCAAAGCCGAATATGATAATGTGAATGCCGATTTGGTCGCATTTTCAAATAAAGCCTATACCAGCCAATTGAATATTCCATTTATCCACGATGATTATTCACGGTTTGATAGAAACTTAAACCGCATCGGCACCAATAGCCATACGGCATCCAAGCCCTTTGTATATGAAGAGGTTTCAAAATACTATGATTTTAAAGCTGAAAAAGAAAAGCTGTTAAAAGAAACCGATACGTGGGCAGGAAGAAAATTATGGAACGAACATTTGGTGCAATTAGAAGGAAAAGAGTATTGGTTTACCATTGACCCTATTTTCGATTTGCAAACCGGATCTGATGCCGAAGAAGGCGCTACCTATAACAATACCCGAGGTGTTATGATCAATGGAGGCTTGGGCGATAAATTTAGTTTTTACGCTTCCGTTTTTGAAAGCCAAGGCCGTTTTGTAGATTATGTGAACCGATACGCCGAAAGTTTAAAAGCCTTTGGGCCAGATCCAGCCATTATTCCGGGGCGTGGTATTGCCAAGCGATTTAAAAGTGATGCGTATGATTATCCCGTGGCAGAAGCCTATATGTCGTATGCGCCGGCTAAATTCATCAATATCCAATTTGGTCATGGCAAAAACTTTATTGGCGATGGCTATCGGTCTTTGCTTATGAGTGATGTGGCAAGTCCGCACCCATTTTTAAAATTGAATACCAAGTTCTGGAAAATAAAATACACCAATACGTGGATGTGGCTAAAAGATGTGCGCCCAGAAGCTACCGCAGATAAGGCCTTTTTGACCAAATACATGGCAAACCATTATTTAAGCTGGAACGTTTCCAAACGATTGAATGTGGGGTTGTTTGAATCGGTGTTATGGACCAATTCCAACAACAGGGGTTTTGATGTGAATTACCTAAACCCCATTATATTTTTCCGAGCCATTGAGTTTGAAACAGGTCAAGGTGCCGGTAATGCGCTTTTGGGCGCTTCGGCAAAATACAAGTTCAATGACAACATCAATGCGTACAGCCAGTTTATTTTAGATGAGTTTTCGTTGAGCGATATAAAAGGAGGCGAAAAAAGCTGGAAAAACAAATTTGGTTACCAGTTGGGTGTTAAATATTTTGAGGCCTTTAAAGTGGATAATTTAATGCTTCAATTTGAATACAATCGCATCAGGCCCTATACCTATTCACATAACACTATTGTGCTTAATTATGCGCACAACAACCAATCTATGGCGCATTTGTGGGGCGCTAATTTTAGTGAAGCTATTATTATTGGGCGCTACCATTACAAACGTTGGTTTGCCAATGCCAAATTTATTTTTGGTGTAAGGGGCTTGGATTTTAACGATGGTACAGACAACTTCAGTTATGGTGGTGATATTTACAGAGATTACAACGACCGACCTTTTGATACGGGTGTTGAAGTAGGGCAGGGCATAAAAACCAAAACTTTTAATGGGAACTTGCAAGCAGGTTATTTAATAAACCCAGCATCCAACCTGAAAATATTTACCGATATCACGTTTAGGAATTTCAATCCCGAAGCCGAAACCGCTTCGACCTTTAAAAACAATACCGTTTGGTTAAATTTTGGTATTAGGACAGATTTGTTTAATTGGTATTTTGATTTTTAAAAATATTGTTGTCATTCCCGCAAAGACGGGAATCTCATTATTTGAAACTAAAACCTCTTAATTTGGATTTCCCCGACCTTTCGGCTTCGCTCAGGGCAAGTAGCTCACACTATACTCTACAAGTTTTGGCTTGTTGTACCTACTTACCAAAAACGATACGTTTAATCGCTAGCATTTGCATATCGTAAATAAAATAACGTATTTTTTTTACAGAAATAATTTTATCTTTACAGGATAACAGTAACACAAAAGTTATGATATCCTGGTTTATTTACGGGATATCGGTAACGAAGGTTGCTATATAACACGTTGGCAACAAGCTGAAAAAAATATTCTGGAAAATTTAAAATGAACGAAAAAACAAGAAAAATATATGAAAAGTATGGAATAAATCCAGAAGAACGCGAAATCGAAAATCGAAAGATAATTGAGGAACGTTTTAATAACATTGACTCTGAAAATAAAGCCTTTTTGGATAGCCTTTTTAAAAAAGCGTTAGAAGAAAATTTTGACCATTTTAAGCATTACTTACAAAACCCCAGATTTTATTATTTCACAGATTTAGAGTCAACAATTGGAGAAATAATTAAGTGTTTGATAATTGAGGCTGACAGTGCTGCAATAACTTTGACAAACCACTTTCTTGAAAGAATTTTAAAATTGGCCCTAATTCAAAAAAAAATACGGAACAATCAGGAACTACAAATTCCTGAAAAAATAAAGGACTGGAACAATACTTATTCAGAGCAACTAAAAAACAAAAGAATTTCAAATTGTAAAATGGGTGCTACAATCAAAAAATGCAAAGAGCACAAAATAATTTCCAAAATCCAGTTCAATGAGTTGACTCATTTCCAAGAAACAATAAGAAATGGTTTTTCACATTATGACCCTGAACAAATATTAAATGATTTGGATAACACTATTGAATTGATTGACAAATCAGATTCTAAAAACAAAAAAATTGAAGGAATTAATTTTAAAGAAATACCGACATTACAAAATATCTTCGTCAGAAAATTTGCAAGAGAAAATTCTGTACAATATTTTGATTACGTTTTCAATTTAATGTTAGACATTGAGCAACATTTTAAGACTGAATATTACAAAAATGCGAAATAAAGCCAGTTGCCAACATGCGTATATAACAATAAAACCATAGCTAACCTCCCTCCGCTAACGCTAATTTGTAACTAGTGCCGTACCAAGTAAACCAAAACAAGATCTAAAAACAAGTTCTATTTGAAGTGGTGCCTGCATGAGGATTTGTAAACCTCCGCTCGGCTCAAGATAAACGCAAGCCTGACCCTCTTGCCCTGAGCGAAGCAGAAGGGTTGGGGCGGACCCAAACAAGGCGCATCAATTTCCCTAAATAAATTAGCGATAAAACCATTGCTCAAAACGCTTTAATACAGTATCTTTGCACGCGCATTACAAATGCATTTAGCAACGAGTATATTGAGCGATTCAAAAACAACATCCACCCCCCCTTCTGTTATTTCAGATTTCAAGGAAATTACCAAAATGCGCTTGGCACTAAGCGTGGTGTTTTCATCACTTGCCGGGTATTTGTTGGGTGTTGAAACCGTAGATTACAAGACACTTGTTTTATTGGCTTTTGGGGGCTATTTTATGGTAGGTGCTTCCAACGCATTCAACCAGATTATTGAAAAAGATTTGGATGCTTTAATGGATCGTACCAAAAACAGGCCCATCCCATCGGGCAGGATGTCCATGACTACAGCGTTTATCATCGCTTCTATATTTACAGTATTAGGCATCATTATTTTATACAGCATCAACAAGCAAACCGCTATGTTTGGGGCTATTTCTATATTTTTATACACCTGTGTTTATACGCCATTAAAAACCAAAACACCGTTGGCGGTTTTTGTGGGGGCTATTCCAGGTGCCATTCCGTTTATGTTGGGCTGGGTGGCCGCTACCGATGATTTTGGTATTGAACCCGGAACGTTATTCGCCTTACAATTCTTTTGGCAATTTCCGCATTTTTGGGCAATTGGCTGGTTTTTGTTTGAAGATTATAAAAAAGGCGGCTTCTTTATGCTGCCAACAGGAAAGCAAGATAAAGGCACAGCCGTACAAACCATCATGTACACGATTTGGACATTGATAGTATCAATCATTCCGGTTTTTGGTTTTACGGGGCGATTGCAATTGTCCATCGTCGCAGCAATCATAGTGTTCCTTTTAGGACTTTGGATGTTGTATTACGCCATAAAATTATTTAAGTTAATGACTGAAAAAGCGGCAAGGCAACTTATGTTGGTGAGCGTTTCTTACATCTCGTTGGTGCAAATAGTATATGTTATTGATAAATTTATAAGATAAAATGGATTTAACACAAGGAACTTTTGAGGAAAAAAATAGCCGAGCAAAAAAAATGATGCTCTGGTTTGGAATCATCTCTTTAATCATGTCGTTTGCTGGTTGGACCAGCGCTTTTGTGGTCAGTAGCTCCAGGCCAGATTGGTTGGGTGATTTTCAGTTGCCCAATGCCTTTATCATTAGTACGGTTGTTATTATATTGAGCAGTATCACGTTTTTGCTGGCTAAACGTGCTTTAAAAAAGGGACAAAATCAACAAACAATACTTTGGTTGTTAGTGACATTGGCCTTGGGCATTTTTTTTATTTTCAATCAAATTTTAGGCTTTCAGCAAATCATTGATTTAGGCTATAATTTTACAGGTCCTACCAGTAATGTAACTATGTCTTATATTTATTTAATAGCCGTGGTACACATTGCCCATGTTGTTGTGGGCTTGATTTGTTTGTTGATAGTAATTTATAATCATTTTAAACAGAAGTACCAAGCGAATAACATGCTGGGTTTTGAATTGGCTGCAACCTTTTGGCATTTTATAGATATACTGTGGGTATATCTGTTTTTGTTCTTATACTTTGTAAAGTAATATCTGCTAAGTGATACGGTAATTATTTCACGATTAATAAAGTTTTTACGTCTGTTTTTTGATTTTTATAAGCGGATGTTTCTTTAGATAAATAAATTGATTATTTTTGTGCAACTTTTAAATAACAACCATTATATATGAGTACAACAGTTGTGAATACTGGAACAGAAGGCAAAACGTGGGGCGGAGGTACCCAGCCTCTTCATGCAAGTTATGGCAAAATGATGATGTGGTTTTTCATTGTTTCTGATGCCTTAACATTTTCTGGGTTTTTAGCGGCCTACGGATTTTCAAGATTTAAGTTTATAGATTCATGGCCTATTGCCGATGAGGTATTTACCCACTTTCCGTTTTTACATGGTGTGAACGCACCGATGTATTATGTGGCGTTTATGACGTTTGTACTTATCATGTCGTCTGTAACCATGGTTCTGGCGGTTGATGCAGGTCATCATTTGAACAAAAGCAAAGTGACCATTTACATGTTTTTGACCATCATTGGTGGTTTAATATTCGTAGGTTCTCAGGCTTGGGAATGGAATACGTTTATTAAAGGCGATTACGGCGCTGTTCAAACCAAAGGGGGCAACATTTTGCAATTTGTGGATACAGATGGGCATCGTGTGGCGTTAAGGGATTTTGCAGTAGTTGATACCCACAAAGAAAGAACCCAGCAAGAACGTAAAAATGGCTTATGGTTTGTAAAAGAAGGTACATTGCCAACTTACACGGTTGATGAAGTGGTACATGGTTTTCAAGCAAATGATAATCTTTTAGTGAGAACGCAGATTCTTGATGAGCATGGTCATAAAACGGTGCTTTCAAGAGGTGAATCTTTAAAATATTTAAAAGACCATGGAAAAGTTGTTGTGGAAGGCGCCAATCTACATGTCAATGAATATGGTTCGCCATTGTTCGCAGATTTCTTTTTCTTTATTACAGGATTTCACGGATTTCACGTATTCTCTGGGGTCATTATCAATATCATCATTTTCTTTAATGTGATATTAGGAACTTACGAAAGGCGTAAAAATTACGAAATGGTTGAAAAAGTAGGTCTGTACTGGCACTTTGTAGATTTAGTTTGGGTATTTGTATTTACATTCTTTTACTTGGTTTAATAAATAAAATTCGCCAATAGCCAATAGCTAAAGGCCAAAAGCAAAATTAAAATGGCACACGCACATAAATTAGAAATATTCAAAGGTTTAGTGAAGTTCAAATCAAATACCCAAAAAATTTGGGGTGTCTTGGTTTTCCTTACTATTGTGACTTGCATTGAGGTAGTATTGGGTATCTTGAAACCAGAGCCTTTAATGGTTCACGTATTGGGCATGAAATTGCTCAACTGGATATTCATCATCCTGACCTTGGTAAAAGCTTATTACATTACTTGGGATTTTATGCACATGCGCGATGAAACAAGGGCCTTAAGACGTATGGTGGTTTGGACAGCTGTTTTCCTTATCCTGTACTTGATCTTCATTTTATTGCAAGAAGGCGGGTATATTTTTCACGTATATGATGAAGGATTTATAAAAAAGGATTTTTAAAAATCACATGACAAAATAAGTGTTAAAGATAGAATTAAGGTGGTTATTTAAGCCACCTTTTTTTTATTTTTGCAAAGCATTGCAAATACCGCATAAGTCTATTCAAATGGAAATTAAAAAAGTGAAGCGTTATGTAGTTTTAGGGGTTTTGTTCTTTCTTCCCGTAACTTTTTTATTATTGCTATATCCCGCGACCCATAATTATACACCATTGGATATTGTGGATCAGAATATTTCAGATTTGATAGCTTTCTCATCAACTGCAGAAGATTCTATTATGCTGAAAGACCACATTACGGTTTTAGGTTTTTTTGGAAAGCGACCCATGGAAAAATTGATTACAGCATCCAATTTAAAAGAATTGGTGTATGATAAATTTAAAGGTTTTAAAAAGTTTCAAATCGTAATTGTGGTGCCTAAAGGAACAGAGAAAACCGTTGAAAAACTTAAAACCGAAATAGGTTCTTATGAAGATATCCGGTTTTGGTCTTTTGTTTTCGGTGATAGTACAAACATCCAAAATATTTTTGGCAGTTTAAAAACAGATGTTTCGCTTGATGAAAACCTAGCAACAGACCACGTTTTTATAGTTGATAAAGAGTTGAACCAGCGTGGGCGTTTAGATGATAGGTCAGATAATGAATTGGCAAAAAAGAAACCCGTTCACGGTTTAAATAGCTATGACTGCATTGAAGTGGCCGAAATAAAAAATAAAATGAGCGAAGATGTCCGTATTTTGTTTACAGAATATAGACAAAAACGTAAAGGCGAATTCAACTCGGATACACGAAGGGCAGACGATTTAAAAGCGGATTGAAATTAAGTTAACTGTCATTCCTGCGAAGGCAGGAATCAACTTAAAAGAAACTTGGTTTTATTGATTAGATTCCTGCCTTTGCAGGAATGACAAAATTTTTAAGATGAAAAAAAACAATTATTCATACATAGGCATCGCCTTTATCATTCTGGTTTTCGGGATTATTTTCATCCCAAAAATAATAGATAGGATTTCCAACGGAGATGTCACGCGCAATGAAAGCAGAAGTGATTTTGCGAATGATAAAAAAACAACGATTTCAGATTTGGTTTTCATTGAAATTAGTGGCGAACCCAAAAAAGTGCCGCCGTTTTCTTTTACCGATCAAAACGGCGATATTATTACCAATCAAGACTACGACGGTAAAGTGTATGTTGTTGAATTCTTTTTTACAACGTGTCCAACCATTTGCCCTAAAATGAGTGCCAATTTGGTTCAGATTCAAAATGAATTTAAGGGTTTAGAGAATTTTGGAGTGGCGTCGTTTTCAATCAATCCAGAACATGATACGCCAGAAGTTTTAAAAGTTTATGCCGATAAATATGGCATTACCAATAAAAATTGGCATTTGATGACAGGCGATAAAGAGGCTATTTATAAACTATCTAATGAAGGATTTAATCTTTATACGGCCGAGGAAGAAGCGGTTGAGGGTGGTTTTGAGCATTCGGGGAATTTTGCCCTAATCGATAAAAATGGGTTCATCCGTTCCAGAAAAGATGTTTATGGAAATCCTATCATTTATTATAAAGGCATTATTTCAGAAGCCGAAAAAATGGATGAAGAAGGCGAAAAAGAAGAAATTAGTGCATTAAAGGAAGATATAAAAAAATTGCTTAATGAATGAAATGTCATTGCGAGGCAAGAAGCAATCTTATGGTTTGGAGTTTCCATTCATATGATTACTTCAGTCGTAACTCTTTCGTAATGACGATTTTTTAATAGCCTTAAAATAATCTTATTTAAGATAATTTATGATAGAAGATAAAAATATTTTAGACGACAAAAAATACAACAAATGGATTGTTGCATTGTCCATAATAATACCCGTGGCGGTAGCTGCACTTTTCGGAATAAAAATAGATGTTCAGTTGCCTGTTTTTTTGCCGCCCATATACGCTTCTGTAAATGCGGTGACAGCGTTGGTTCTGGTTCTGGCATTTATAGCCATTCAGAATAAAAAAATCAAGCTACATAGGCGTTTAATGACCTTTGCCATAATTTTGTCATTGGCATTTTTGGTCATGTACATAGCCTATCACATGACAAGTGATTCTACTAAATTTGGGGGCGAAGGCGTTATAAAATATGTGTATTATTTTATATTGATAACCCATATCATAATGTCGGTTATCGTAATACCATTTGTGCTTATTACTTATGCAAGAGCCATTACAAACCATATTGAAAAACATAAAAAAATAGCGAGAATCACATTTCCATTGTGGCTATATGTGGCTATAACAGGTGTTGTTGTTTATATTATGATTTCCCCTTATTATGTTTAACGTCTTTGCGATTTACGAAACAATCTGTAAAAAGAAAACAAAAATCATCCTTTTTTTCTTTTCTTTTTTCCTTTTTCTAAAGACCAACGCGCAATGTGCCATGTGCCGTGCCGTATTGGAAAGTGAAGAAGGGCAAACCGCTGCCAAAGGTATCAACGATGGTATTGTTTACTTAATGGCGATACCTTATGTGTTACTTGCTGGTCTAGGTTATATTATTTATAGAAAATTTTTCTACTCAAAAAGTAAATAATCAATCTTTTTTATTTTTTTTCTTGTGTTATTTACTGAATCTTAGGGGCTAAACAGTTTTTTAACATATCATTAAAACAATTTGTTGTAACAAATCACGTCTTTTATAGTCATATAGGCATTGCAAAGCGTAAGTCTATTTGTAATATAAAACATCATTATGTTAGAAATTAAAAAACTTCACAAATCCTATCCCATAGGGGATTCCAGTTTGCATGTGCTTAAAGGTATCGATTTGTCTGTGGAAAGCGGTGAAATGGTAGCCATAATGGGGTCTTCGGGCTCTGGAAAATCAACCCTGCTCAATATTATAGGCATGCTGGATGAGGCCGATTCTGGAGATTATATTCTTGATGGATTGCCAATTAAAGACCTAACGGAAAAGAAAGCGGCCATATATAGGAACAAATTTTTAGGATTCATTTTTCAATCCTTCAATCTTATAAATTATAAAAATGCACTTGAAAACGTGGCACTTCCTTTATATTATCAAGGCATGAAACGCCAAGAACGCCAAGAACAGGCCATGTTCCATTTAGAAAAAGTAGGTTTGGCAGCTTGGGCAACTCATTTACCTAAAGAATTATCAGGTGGACAAAACCAACGTGTTGCCATTGCGCGAGCCTTAGCGGCAAATCCAAAATTATTGTTGGCAGATGAGCCCACAGGTGCTTTGGATACCAAAACATCGCATGAAATTATGGCGTTTATCCAACAATTGAATGATGAGGGCAAAACCATTTTAATGGTAACCCACGAAGAGGATATCGCGAATATGTGCAAACGAATTGTTCGTTTGCGCGATGGTGTTATTATTGAAGATGAAAAAGTAAGCCAAGTGAGGGCAGAACAGTATGTTTGATTTAGACCTTTGGCGCGAAATATTTCAGAGTATCAATAAAAACAGGACTAGGAGTTTGCTTTCTGGGTTTACCGTGGCATTTGCTATTTTGTTGTTTACTATACTTTTCGGAATTGCCAATGGATTAAACAATACTTTCAAAGAGGCTTTCGGTACCGATGCCACAAACTCCATAGTCATTTTTTCAGGACGTACCAGTAAAGCGTATAAAGGGCTTCAAGCAGGAAGGCGTATTCAGTTTAAAAATGAAGACCATGATTTTATTTTAGAGGAGTTTGGCGATAAAGTACAATACATCACATCAAAAGTAAATAGACAAGTAACAGCGTCATTCAACAATAAGAAAAATAATTATCAGGTTAGAGCGGTGCATCCAGAACACATGTTCATTGAAAACAACAAAGTAAAAGATGGGCGATATATAAACCAAAATGATGTCAATAATAGAGCAAAAGTAGTTGTGATTGGCAAAGTGGTTGAAGATGATCTTTTTTTTAAAACAAACCCTATTGGAAAATACATCAACCTTAGTGGCATCCAATATAAAATAGTGGGCGTTTTTACAGATGATGAAGGCTATAATGAAGAAAACGTTATTTATATGCCCATTTCAACAGCCCAACAAATTTATGGTAATAATGATTATGTAGATATATTGCACTTAACCTACAATCCAGAATTGAATAACGATCAAGCACTTGCTTTTGGAAATCAGATAATTAAAAAATTGAAAGACCGATTTGATGTTGCCCAAAATGACCAACGCGCCATCCGGGTTTGGAATATGGCAGAAGCATCAAAAAATGTAGAGCAGTTTAATTTTGCGTTAAGTGCTATAATTCTGGTAATAGGTTTTGGTACGCTTATAGCGGGCATCGTCGGCATCAGCAATATCATGATTTTTATTGTGAAAGAACGCACTAAAGAAATAGGTATCCGTAAGGCATTAGGTGCGTCTCCCAAATCCATTGTGTCCATTATTTTAATTGAATCGGTTATTATTACTGCTATTGCAGGCTATGTAGGTTTGCTAATAGGTGTGGGTGTTTTGGAACTGGCAACAAAAACGCTTGAAACCTATTTTATTAAAGAGCCGGGAGTCAGTACGGTATTGGTATTTGGTGCCACCATAACATTGATCATTGCAGGAACTATCGCTGGGTATTTTCCAGCAAAAAGAGCATCACAAATTAAACCCATTGTGGCTTTAAGAAACGACTAGAATGTTTAGATTTTTATTTGATATAGATACCTGGCAAGAGGTTTACGATAGCTTTAGTAAAAATAAACTAAGGTCCATACTCACTATGGTGGGCGTTTGGTGGGGTATTTTATTATTGATAGGCTTGTTGGGGTCTGCCAGAGGGTTGGAAAACAATTTCAATAGGTTATTTGGCGATTTTGCAACCAATAGTGTCTTTGTTTGGGGACAAAGCACAGGCATGCCTTTTAAAGGGTTTCAAGAGGGTAGGCAAGTGCAATTAACGCTTACCAATGCCAAAAAGGTACAGGAAAACATTGAAGGTATTGAGTTTGTGGTGCCAAGAAGCCAGAACCAAGCAACGGTTGTTAGGGAATTTCTCTCTGGAAGTTTTAGGGTTGCTGGCGATTATCCTTTGCTGGATCTGGTGGACAAGAAGAAACTAGTACACGGCCGTTTTATAAACCAAAACGATATCCATGATAAAAAGAAAGTTGCTGTTTTATCTGAAGAAGTTTATAAACAATTGTTCCAAAAAGATGAAGATGCCATTGGCAAATACATTCAAATAAACAATAGCGTTTTTATGGTCATAGGGTTGTTAAAAGCACAGACCATGAACATAGGCCCTTCAACAGACATACATATTCCGTTTACAACCTTTCAGCAACTTTACAATACAGGCGATAAAATTGGATTTATGATGATTACGGGGAAACCAGACTCTGATATCGTGCAAATAGAAAGGGATGCCAAACTTTTATTGAAAAACCTGAATGATATTAATCCTAATGACAATCGTGCATTGGGTAGTGCCAATGCTGGCAAGGAATTTGGAAAAGTAACCGGTTTTTTAACGGGCATGCAGTTTTTAACATGGTTTGTGGGCATTGCTACACTCATCGCTGGGGTTTTTGCCATTGGGAATATTCTGCTTATTACGGTTAAAGAACGTACCAAAGAAATAGGCGTTCGTCGTGCCTTGGGCGCCACACCTTTTGAAATTAAAAGACAGATTGTTGTAGAAGCCGTGTTCTTAACATTGGTAGCAGGTATTTTTGGAATCATATCTGGCGGATGGATTTTAATTTTAATAGATCACTTTTTCGGACAAGGAGAGGATGCCGCCATTATAAATGCCTCCGTATCTATAGCCATCGTT
>CAXBNH010000028.1:0-15986 GCA_963976905.1 uncultured Algibacter sp. | reverse complement strand
TGCGATTTCTTCTGCAGAAGGTGGACGTTCATGGCTTTGCTCTAAAAAAGCAAAGGTTTTATTGATTTTGTTTATAGAGCCAATTTTGTTCAATGGCAAACGTACAATACGCGATTGCTCGGCCAATGCTTGTAGAATCGATTGACGAATCCACCAAACAGCGTACGAGATGAATTTAAAACCACGGGTTTCATCAAAACGTTGCGCGGCTTTAATTAAGCCTAAATTACCTTCATTGATTAAATCGGGCAATGTTAAACCTTGGTTTTGGTATTGCTTAGCTACCGATACCACGAAACGTAAATTGGCTTTGGTCAACTTCTCTAAAGCTATCTGATCGCCAGCTTTAATACGTTGTGCTAATTCTACTTCTTCGTCTGCGGTAATTAAGTCAACTTTTCCAATTTCTTGCAGATATTTGTCTAACGAAGCGGTTTCTCTATTGGTTACCTGCTTCGTAATTTTAAGTTGTCTCATCTAAAAATCTCCTGTGAATTTATAAAGTGAATAATGTTACTCATCAGTAGTTATACGTAACATGTTCCTAAAATGTTACAAGAAATTTAGATTTTTATAAAACTTTTGTTGTTTAAGTTGATATCTTCCAACATGCTATTGGTAAATTGAAAATGCCCACGGGTAGTGATGATTTTAAATCGGTGTGATTTTAAGGTGCTCAACGTGTTTAGAAACAGCCATTTCGATTTAAGTAATTTAGGTTTTTCAGATTTTAAGCTTAAATCAAAATAATGTTTTCTGCCTTCTTTTTCTGCAACTATATCTGGCGTGATACTAATATCGCTGCCTACTTTAGCATAAGATTTTGGGCTTGCATACCCGTCTGCATCGGCTTTAATGTTTTCATAACCGTGGTTTTCCAAATACGTAATGGAATGCTCTAAAATGTCTGAATATTTTTGTTTGTCTTCATAGATCATAGCTAATAATATAGTGAAAATGAGGATAAAAGCAAATTTTTAACAAGGTTTAACATTTCGGTAGGGGCATGCAAGTTTAAAAAACCAGTTTAAATTTTCTTGTTTTATAAGAAATGAGGTTTTTTATACCTGATAGGTTTATTTAAAATTAGAAATCGAAATCAGAAGATACGCCACCTTAATTTTCCGCATTAAAAAAACCTTATAATAATGGGTTTTCTTTTCCTCATTGTAGTCATGCTCTAAATATTCTGCTGAAGTATCGGAATCTAAACACATCGTTTGCCAGAAAGATTCATGCCATGTGTGTTTGTGTCAACTGATGGGTAAAATGCATGGTATTGTACTAAGCGTAAATGCCGATTTGGGCTATTTCGATTAGATGATTCCTTTTGGTATTCGCGGCAAAGTTGTAAGGCTTTAAATCTAGAATTGGTTCAAAAGCGGTGGATGAAAATGAGGTTAAAGAGAAATTATTAAAGCATTTTGTGAATCTTTTTGAGGCTATTTTTTTACTGCTCGTTAAAAATTAAACCGTTAACTTCCCGCGGAACCCTCTTGCAGCATAATAAGATTGAGCCCCATTATGATATACAAAAACCGTATTGTAACGAAAATCGCCAAAAATAGCACCACCATGTTTTCTTATTTCTGGCGGAGTTTGTAGCCAACTGGATGTTTTGGTGTCAAATGTCCCCAATTTTTGTAAAGAGCGGTATTCGATTTCTGTTAAAAGTTCAATACCCATAGAAGTTGCCATGTCTATAGCGTTGTTTTTTGGTTTGTGTTCTTTCCGGGATTCTTGTCCTTCATAATCATAGCAAATACTTCTACGATTTTTAGGGCTTTCGGCTACACAGTCATAAAAAACATAGGTATCTGTTTTTTTATCAGAAGCTACTACATCGGGTTCGCCGCCCGTATTTTCCATTTCAAAAAGCGACCAAAGTTTTTCAGCATTGGCATGGGATGTTAATTTGGCTTGAACATCATTCCAGTCAATATCTTTATGGCGGTTTGTGTTTTTTTCAAAACGGGTTTTTAAGGTTTTTATTAGTTCTGCGCGTTGTTCGGGTGTCAGGTCTTTTTTGTTTTCCATTGGTGGTTTGTGTTATTTGCTTATAATTTTGAAGATGTTACACTGAATGAAGCAGATTTAACTTGCGGTTCTATAAAATTAAATAATAATTTGAGAACATTAAAATGTAGTTCTTACTCTAAATCAAGATTAATCGGTTTTTAAAAGAAATAGCTTACTTTTAAAAAATAAAGATTGTAATGACGAAAAACACCTTGTAAACCAGTTAAAGGTTTCAAGGTGTTGAAAAAGGAATATTTTTAATAAGTTACTCTTTATTGGTAAGTTTTTTAAAAGTCGCTATTTCATTTTCGCTGTAGGGAGTGCCATCCATTCTAAACAAATCATGAAACCATAATTCAGGTTCAGGGAAAGCTTCTCCTGGTTTTACAACGTTACCAATTTTACGTTCGTGAGTTAAGCTCCGGTTTCCATTTTTATGTTGTCTACTTGACCAAGGCCAAATAGTAGCCGATTTTCCTGAAACAAAGCCCCAGTTTACGGCCCCAACATTCATTTCTTTCATTACGGGCAAACAATCTTCAACGGTGCTTCCGTTGGTTCTTGCTAACCATTCGGTTACAATTACAGGACGACAATCTGATTGGTAGTCTAATATTTTTTTTCTTAACCCTTCAGAATTGGAATAGGTATGAATGGAATGTATATCTGAATTCAATCGGTTTATTTTAATATTATTTTCGCCAAGGCTACCGGCTGAGGTAGCTGTAATGGGTTGAGAAGGATTAATGGAACGGGCCCAAACCCACGCATCGTAAACCAGTTGATTGGATTTATCTCCAATTTTGGTTTTTACTTTTGTAGTGCCCATGTCGCCGTTTTCTCCATTTCCTCTACCGGGTTCGTTGTAAAGTTCCCACATTAAAACCCTATCATCGTTTTTAAAGTGCGATATGGTATTTTGTACGTAGCCTTTTAGTTGGGCAATTTCTTTTCTACATTGCGAGCAGGGCAATTTACCCAACCTGAATTGTGGTATGCTTTTACAGGTAAAGGTTGCTCACCTAGTTTGGGGTTAGGAAAATGACAGTCATCAAAGAATACAAACCATGGTTTTATGTTGTACTTTAGGCAGATATTTAAAAATTCGTCTATTCTGGAGTATAAACCTTGTTCGTCATCTGCCCAAACTAAATCATGCAAAAATACCCTTAAAGTATTCATGCCAATGCTTTCTGCCCAAGAAAGTTCCAGATCGATACGTTCCGGATGCCAAGTTGAAGCTTGCCACATGTCTATTTGATTAATTGCCGTAGCTGGATAATAATTACAGCCAACTAGCCATGACTGCTGGGCATACCAATTATTAGCTTTTTCTGTGGACCATTGACCGGGAACAGGTGTTTTTAAATCTATTGTTTTTTGGGCCGTTAGGTTTAATGTGTTTATGATTAAACAGGCCATTATAAGTTTTAGTTTCATTCTAATATGGGTTTTTATGTTTTTTGTTCGTATCAAATTTAGTTAAATCATGCTTTTTTGGGGACTTTGATTTGTTTCAAAATATAGCACAATGGTTTATTTTCAGTTTTCCGCATTAAAAAACACCTTATAATAATGCATTTTCTTTTCGTCATCGTAACCACGTTCTAAATATTCTGCGGAGGCATCGGGCGCATCAATGTCCAGTTTTATTTGTATATTTGTATCTAGCTTGATATCGGTTTTGATTTTTTTCTTTTCTTTATTTACAACGGCTTCGGCCACATCAAACTGGTTTCGGATGATGAAATTTTGTTCGCCTTCAAATTCTTTTTTATAATCGTCAAACAATTTTTTGTGCTTGTCTTCTTCAAAAAGTTCGTCTTTAAAACGCTCAACGCTTACAATTTCATTTTCCTTAAAAAAATCAATGGTTCTTGCCAAAAACGTATTCTGCTCTTGTGCGCCGTAGGTGGTTTTTAAAATTTCGGTTGAAAAATCTTTGCACAATTCTATATACTGCTGGGTGTGGTTGTTGGCATCATCGGCATATTTGATGTTCAAAAAATGGTTGATCCAATATTGCGTGTCGTAACTATTATTATCGACGCTTAAGATAATGTTGCCTTCGCCATCACTTTGGTTTAAAATCAAACAGCCTTTATCCACTTTTTTGGAGCTGATGCCTTTTTGCACCAACACATCATAACTGTTATTTTCTAAATAGGTTTGAAAGAAATTCACTTTGTTCTCAATCTTAAAAATACCAATGGCGTTGGTGGTAATTTCCCTGAATTCAATCCCTTCAAACATTACCACCAAAACATCGCCTGTTTTTATTTGGGCAGAACTGGATTGCTCAAACAAATGGGTGACAATGTGTTTTGAAATGTCTACAAAAGCCTCTTCATCATTAAACAGTTGTGTGGAATAGCTGTTTATTTCATTTAAACTGATGTTGGCATGGTGGTTAAACCGGTAGCTTTGCACCACGCTTCCAAAAGGCCTTAATAAAAACGGGAGCATTAAATCGTAACTGACCTCATCAAAATCGACCAATTTATCTGAAAAAGCATTTTTGGTGTCATTGAATTTATTACCAACTTTATGGATGATGAATTTTGAAATGGAAGCGTTCTTTCTTGTTATCATGTGTTGTTTGTTATAAGTGCAATAGTATTAAAATTACTTGAAGTTGTTATAAAATAAGCCTTAAAATTATGTCAGATTTTGATTTTTTAAGAAAACTTAAAAGCTAAGGTTTTTCGAGAAAAACCATGAGAATTTTCAATTTTAAAAAAATGTATATTTGTTTTTTTAAAACTAAACCAAACCAAATATGAAAAATTATTACCTTAAAAGTGTGGTATGCACTATTTTTTTATCCCTAGTTATTAGTGCAACCAATTTAAATGCCCAAGGCTGTGTGGCAATTCGTGGATTTTCATCGTGTAGTGCAGGCAATATGGAAGGCGGCGTTAATTTGAGTAAAGGGGATTTTTCAGTTGGAACCAATTTTAGATATTTTGAATCATTTCGTCATTTTAGAGGTGCCGAAGAGGAGACCAATAGGGTAGAAGAAGGAACGCAAGTGATAAATGATTCATATTTTGTTGATGTGGCTTTTAATTACGGCATCTCAGATAGATTATATGTCAATTTTTTGCTTCCATTTGTATCGCACGTAAGATCTTCAATGTATGAACACGGGGGCAATCCACCTAATGGATTAGGCGATAGGCACAATACGCGATCCAGCGGTTTGTCAGATCTTCGTTTGGGGGCAGGTTACTGGTTGTTTAAACCGAATACCAAGTCATTTAACTTAGCTTTAGGGCTTGGGGTAAAATTGCCAACGGGAGATTATGCTTATACCGATACTTTTTATAACCAAGGTGCCAATAAAGATATGCAGGTTGATGGCGTTGTAGATCAATCTATACAACCAGGAGATGGCGGTTTGGGATTTAATTTAGATGCTCAAGGGTATTACGGCTTGTCCAATCATTTTATGTTAACAACAACGCTGTATTATTTGTTTAACCCTGAAGTGACCAATGGTGTTTTAACACGAAATGGATCGAGTGAGTTTTCAGTGCCAGACCAATATGCAGCTCAATTGGGCGCTATGTATTTTTCAAATATTAAAGGGTTAAATTTCTATTTAGGAGGCAGATTGGAAGGTGTGCCATCCTCAGACCTTATTGGAGGGAGTGAAGGATATCGACGCCCTGGGTACGCTATTTCGGTAGAACCAGGAATTAATTACAACGTGAAAGATTTAACCATGAGTTTAAATATACCCATTGCTGTTGAGCGCAATAGAACGCAAAGCTTTAGTGATAAGCAACGAACAGCACAAACAGGTGTTTTTACTCAAGGCGATGCGGCATTTGCAGATTATCTAGTGAATTTTAACCTGACGTACAGATTTTCTAAAAAGCATTCCAATATGAATGGGTATTCAGACAAGGTTGATTTCAACATAAAAAGCTAGAAAGCTGTTTTCTTAATTTGAAGATTTCTTATCAAATAGGCATTACAAAAAAAGAACGCCAAAGCAAAGCTTTGACGTCCTAGACTTGAGGACTTGAGATTTGGTTATCGTAATATTTTTATAGAGTCAACCCTTTCAGGTCTTTGTGTTGTGTTTTTTGTAGGCAAAGGAGAATGATAAGAATGCAGTCTCGATGAAGATGGGCACATACTTGTATGTATAAAATTGATTAATAGCAGGTTAAAAATACTATTTAGTTTTTATATACAGAAATGTAAATTGATTTTTTATTAAAATCGCTTGGTTTTGAGCGATTAATTGATTTGATAAAGCAGTAGCGAGTTGGGTTCGCCTTTTACAACAAACTCCAAATCCCTGTCTTTATCAATATTATCAAGCACTGTGGCCGAGTTGCCATACACAGGGAAATTTTGAATTATTTTTGCTTGACTATCAAAAAGATATATTTTTTGGGTTTGCAAATCGGTGGTGGTTACATATATTTTGTCATTGATATAGAATATTTGTGGCTGGGTGTAGTTGCCGTAGTCCAATTCAATGGTTTTTCCTTTTATAGTCAGTTTGTTTTCGCTTAGCGTGACTAAGGTTTTGCTCGTGGTTGCTATATGGTGACGTTCTCCGAGGTTTAAGTTTACAGAAGATGTGTTGCCTTTAGTATCAATAGAAACCAAATCGCCCGTTGCTGTGGTGGTTGTAAAATTGTTGTTATATATATAGGTAGGTTCTGGGGAAAAACTCAGATTGGTTTTTGGTAAAATCCTTGTTTTTCCTGTTCTGTCCATAATGTGAAGTTTGTTTTGTGTTTTAAATACAATATAATCTTTACTGCCAATCCTGAAATGTTGGGGTTGGTTTAAAATGGTGTTTTCTGCTTTGTCAAAAGTAAAGCCTTTTACTATTTTGGAGTTCACATCATACATTAGCAGATGGCTGCCTTGGGTAACCAATAGTCTGTAATTTTTGTTTTTGTCATAATCAAAAACGGATAAAGGTTGTGTGATTTTGTCGTTGAAATTTCCTGGAAATGGTGCCACATCACGTCCGTTTCTGTCCAAAACATATACGCGGTTTGGGGTTGCAAATACCAATTGCAGTCTGCCATTTTTGTAAATGTCAATTTGCTCGATATTGCCTAAAACAGGGCCGTGCAGCTGTTTTTTCCAAAGGGTTTTTCCGGTATTTGAAATCAAATAGAGGTTGTTGTTAATGTCTTGAACCACAATTTCTTTTTCATTGGTAATATGGTTTTTTACAAATTGCGGATTGTTCAATAAATCGGTTTCAAGTTTTATATTCAGTTCTTCGGTTATTGAATTTAAAGATGCTTTTGTTTTGCTTTTTTTGATGATGCCATTGACGTGGGCAAAATCATGGTCGTACACAAATTGTAGGGCTGAGGTTTTGTAGGCTTCTAACTTTAATTTTGAAAGGTCGTCTATATTATTGCGCAAAATGGTTTTTAATGTGGAAGGATTGGTAACCAACATTAAAGATGCTTGGTCGCTTAACTGTTCTTTAATATCAATAAAATAAGGTTGCTCGCTTAAAGTGGTCTTGTTTTGATAGTTTGAAATGATGTTTTGTAAACTTTCAACGCTATTGGCAAATACAAAGAAATTATCCAAAATACAGTAAGTTTCAAAAGTGCTTGAAGTAATGAAAGGCGCAAAGGTATTTGCAAAAACAGTTGGCGTACTGAAACTGAAAACATCAATCTGCCTATAGGTTTCAATGATGTTTTGTTCGCTTAATAAAGCATCAGACGTGCCAATCACATCTATGGAATTTAAAACAATGGCTTTGTTTTCATTATTATAAATAACGCCTATTTCAATACTATTGTCAAAGAGGGTTGTGGTATTTATAATGGAATCTTTTTTGTTGAATTTAGCCAGGTTTTTTCCAAAAGTCTTAAAATTATCAAAAGTAAAACTCATAAAACCATCACTATCAGCTGGTGCTACATTTTGGGTTTGGTTTTCTTGCGGAACGGTGTTTTTAAAAACATTCACAAGACTTTTTATGGAATCGGAATCTTTAGTGATGCCATTCAAATAAATTCCGTTTTGGCTCACATCTGCATCCACCGCCAAATAGTTGGTAAACGTTTTAAAAAGCAACGAATCATTCACAAAAAACGATTTTAAAAACGTGTCATTATTTGCTTTTAATATGATTGAAGCGGTTTTATCATCGCTCGTGGTATTGTATATTTTTTCCAGTTCCGTATTAAGTGGTTTAGCATTAAATGAATTTTCTATAATAGCTTTTGATGATGACGCTATAAAGGTGTTTTTTGAAATACTGCTATAAAAAACGTGTTTGTTTATAGTGGATTTATTGATGGAGTTATTATTATAAGTGAATGTTTCCTCTACGTAATTGGGTAACGAATCGGTTACAAACAGTTCTTTTGAATATTTGGTAATGATGCTGTAATCCAAAGAATCGCTGTCGTTTTCAGAAAAGCAAATTAAAATTTCAGATGTGGGTTTTAAATGTTTTAAGATTTCTAAGGTTTCTTTTAAATCTTTAAATGATTTTGATTTTGAAATGCCTTCGATAAAATCGTTGTTATCCAAACTGCTTTTTAAACCTTCAAGATTGTTAGTCTTTAAAATGAATGTGGCGTTTTCTGGTGCATAATGAATGCCTTTAGACCTTTCCGTAGTGGTGTTTGAACAGCTTAAAATGAAAAAAAACAGGAGGGAAAAACAAAGGAATCTCATGGAACGAATTAATTTTTACAAACGTAATAATTATCACTAAGTTTTTTCAAAGGAAAGCTAAAAAGTTATAAGCCAAGTTTTAACTGTTCTGGCAATAATCTAAACGATTTTCGGTGGTATTTGGTAATGCCATATTTTTTAATCGCATCACGGTGCGCTTGGGTTGGATACCCCTTGTTTTTGTTCCATTGGTACATGGGGTATTCTTTGTGAATGGTTTCCATATAGGCATCCCGATAAGTTTTTGCCAAAACGGAAGCGGCGGCAATACTCAAGTATTTGCCATCACCTTTAATGATGGTTTCAAACGGAATATCTTTATAGGGTTTGAATTTGTTACCATCCACAATAATAAATTCTGGAGTTTTTTTCAATCCGTCAATGGCTTGGTGCATGGCTAAAATGGAGGCGTTTAAAATGTTGATGTTGTCTATTTTCTCTTGAAATACATGCGAAATACTAAAACAAAGCGCATCTGTTTCAATAATAGGTTTTAATAATAGTCGTTTTTTTTCGCTGAGTTGTTTGGAGTCGTTCAATATCTGGCTTTTGAAATTTTTAGGCAATATCACAGCCGCCGCTGTAACAGGCCCAGCAAGGCAGCCACGGCCAGCTTCGTCTGTACCACATTCTAAAACTGCTTGGGAATGATTGATTAACAGCATAAAAGCAAAGAATTAGTGGTCATTCGGTTTATAAAGATAATTATTATGCATACATAGTATATTTTTATGATTTATTGAGAAAAATGCAATTTCAAATATTGGATATTTAGCTTTATTAAATAATTCGTATTATTTTGACAACAAAAGAAATGATTTTTTGATTATAAATCATTTTTTCAAGGCAATTAATCGTTTTTTTTAAGATGTTTTTAGTTAAACTTTTGTTTTTTTAAGATAATATTAAGAAATTCGTTTTCGACTAATTCAAATAATTATTCTATGAAATTGAACTTGACAAGTTTGTTAACGCTGTTTTTAGCGTTTTCAATACAACTTTCTTTTGCTCAAGAAAAACAAATTGCAGGTATTATTACAGATTCAAACAATGTACCGCTCGGTGGTGTTACCATTCTTGTAGATGGCACTAGCAAAGGTGTCGTATCAAATTTTGATGGGGAGTACACCATTAACGCCAAAGCTGGGGATGTTTTAAAATTCAGTTTTATCGGCATGCAAACTCAATTGATGACCGTGGGGGCTGATAATATTGTGAATGTTACCATGAAAGAGGATGTGGAAAGTTTGGATACCGTTGTAATTACAGGGTATCAAAACGTGAAGCGTGAATTGTTTACAGGGGCCTCGCAAACCATAAAGGCAGCAGACATTAAATTGGATGGTGTAGCGGATGTTTCACGAGCTCTAGAAGGTAGGGCCGCAGGTGTAAGCGTTCAAAACGTTACGGGCACTTTTGGTGCAGCACCTAGAATTACCATTCGTGGGTCATCGTCTATCTTGGGAGACACCAAGCCTATTTGGATTGTTGATGGTGTTATTCAAGAAGAAATCGTAAACCTTTCGGTATCCGATCTGGTTTCGGGAGATGCCAATACCTTATTAAGTTCGGCAGTAGCGGGTTTAAATGCTTCGGATGTTGAAAGTTTTGAAATCCTTAAAGATGCTTCGGCAAGTGCATTATACGGTGCAAGAGCTCTAAATGGCGTAGTTGTGATTACAACCAAATCAGGTAAGAAAAACCAAAAGCCAACGTTTAGCTATTCAGCAGAATATGCAGTAAGGGACATCCCCAGATACACCAATTACGATTTGTTGAATTCTCAAGAAACCGTTTCTGTTTACAGAGAGATGGAATCGAAAGGATTTCTGGATTTGCCATCTTCGTTTCAAGGCAGGTATGGCGGTATCTACAATATTATGTACCGTGCCATTAATAATTATGATGAAAACACTGGGCAATTTCAATTACAAAATACGCCAGAAGCTAGAGCAAAATTTTTACAACAATATGAATTGGCCAATAACGATTGGTTTAAAACCTTGTTCAGCGCTGCGCCCACACAAACGCATACCATGAGTTTTTCTAGTGGTGGCGAAAACGCAACCTCTTACGCATCATTGGGTTATTTTACAGATGGTGGCTGGACGATTGCAGACAGGGTACGCCGTATCACAGGTAACTTGAGGAATACCTATTATTTAATGGATGATAAATTAAAGATAACTACCCAATTGCAAGGTTCTATCAGGAATCAATTGGCACCAGGTACTTTTGAAAGACAAGAAGATGTTGTTGGGGGATCTTTTACAAGGGATTTTGACATCAACCCATTCAGCTATGCGCTTAATACCAGTAGAGCGTTACGGCCAAGAGATGCTAATGGAAACTATGAATATTCCCGATACAACTGGGCACCATTCAATATTTTAAATGAATTGAATAATAATGGTATTGAACTGAATGTGTCTGATATTAAGTTTCAAGGCCAAGCAGAATACAACATAAACAAGAATTTAACCTATAACTTTTTAGGTTCTGCAAGGTATGTAACTTCAAATGGAGACCATTCTATTAGAGAAAATTCCAATGTAGTTGGTGCATATCAAGCCGATGAAACCACGTTGGTTCAAGATGAAAACACCTTTTTGTTTACAGATCCAGAAAAACCCAATTCCAGACCGAAAGTGGTATTGCCAGTAGGCGGGATTTTGAAAACGTCAAAAAACACTTTGGTTACTTATACGTTCAGAAATACTTTGGATTGGACCAAAAGATTTAGCGACGATGCTCATGGTATTAGGATTTATGGCGGACAAGAATACAGATATACCGATAGGGTTTCAAATGAAAACACAGGTTATGGCTATCAATTCAGTCGTGGCGGCACGGTTTTTACAGATCCAGATATTTTGAGAAAAGCTATTTTAGAAGGGAATCCCTATTTCTCATCTGAAGAAACCAGAAATCGTGAAGTATCGTTTTTTGCAAACGTGACTTATGATTATCAAAAAAAATATGTATTAAACGTTACAGGAAATTATGAAGGCTCCAACAGAGCTGGAAAATCAAGGGATTCCAGATGGTTGCCAACCTACACCATAGGCGGTAAATGGAATATTGATAAAGAAGATTTTATTAAAGATTCCAATGTCATTTCCAGTATGGCATTGCGACCAAGCTATGGTCTAGTTGCTTTATTGGCCGATAATGCCACAAATAATTTAGCTGTATTTAGAAATCAAATTACAGATCGTTTGAATAACGATGATCGCGAAAACTATATAGATATTGAAGATTTACAAAATTCTGAATTGACTTGGGAAAAAACGTTGGAACTAAACTTAGGTTTGGATATCGGGTTTTTTAACAATAGAATTATGATGAATTTTGATGCCTATTTCAGAAAAGGTAAAGATTTGATAGATTTAATAAGAACAACAGGTATTGGTGGTGAATCCATCAAACTGGGCAATAACTCTGAGATGACTACCAATGGGGTGGAATTCCAAATAAATACCGTGAATGTGGATTCCGAATATTTTAGATGGAAAACAGGTTTTAATATTTCACACTTCAATCAAGAAGTTACATCGCTTAAGCAACAACCCAATGTATTCGATTTGGTTACCGGAACGGGAAGAGGAAATGCGGTTGGTTACCCCAAAGGATCGTTGTTCTCATTTAATTTTGAAGGCCTTAACGAATGGGGATTACCTAAATTTTTTACAGAAGATCCCGATTTTGACCCAGCGAAACCTTATGATTTGGTGGATTTTCAAGAAACAGAAGATGCGCTTGATTATTTAGTGTATGAAGGTGCCACAGAACCCAATGTATCTGGAGGGCTTTCAAACAGCTTTACTTATAAAAATTGGGATTTTAGTTTCTTTATTTCCTTTTCAGCAGGCAATAAAGTAAGGCTAGCACCTACCTATGATTCTGAATATGATGATTTGGATGTGTTCCCAAGAGAATTTGTAAACCGCTGGTTGGTTCCTGGCGATGAAACCATTACCAATGTGCCAGCTATTGCGTCACAGGCCGTGCTTCAGTCCTTTGGGGTCAATGAAGTAGAAAGAGCCTATAATGCCTACAACTACTCGACTGAAAGGGTTGCCGACGGCGATTTTATCAGAATGAAAAACATATCCTTAGGTTATAGTTTTAATAAACAGACTACAGATCAGTTAGGGATTTCAAATTTCAGATTGAGTTTACAAAGTACCAATCCGTTCTTGATTTATTCAGATTCAAAATTAGGAGGTCAAGACCCAGAATTTTTTAGGTCTGGTGGGGTAGCGTATCCTATTTCTAGATTGTTTACGTTCTCACTTAATGTTGGTTTTTAAAAATAAGATACTATGAAGAATATAACATATAATATAATCACATTAGTTTCATTTGTATTTGTCTTTACAGCTTGTAACGATATTTTGGATGAAACCCCGGATAACAGAACAGCCATTGATTCTCCTGAAAAAATAGCGGAATTATTGGTTGGTGCATACCCAGATGCGGCGTATGCACCTTTTTTAGAACCTATGTCTGATAATGCAGACGATAAGGGCCCAAGTGCTGAGGATTTTAGGGTCAATGAAGAAATGTATTTTTGGAACGACCTCAATGATACCGATGAAGATACTCCAACAAACTATTGGAACAGAGCGTATAAAGCCATCGCACAAGCCAATCAGGCTTTGGCTTCCATTGAAGAGTTGGGTGGCGGTTCAGAATTAAATCCTCTAAAAGGCGAAGCACTTATCTGCCGTGCCTATGCGCATTTTATGTTGGTCAGCATATTTTCCAAAGCCTACAATCCATCAACATCGAGTTCAGATTTAGGAATCCCTTATGTTTTAAAACCAGAAACGGTATTATTGGGCGATTATGAAAGGGGTACTGTTGAAAATGTATATACCAATATCAAAAAAGATATTGAAGCAGGGCTTCCTTTAATTCAGGATAATTACAATGTACCTGCTTTTCATTTTACAAAAAAAGCTGCAAATGCATTTGCATCGCGCTTTTATCTGAATACTGGGGAATGGCAAAAAGTAATTGATCACAGCACTATAGCTTTGGGCATTGGAGGTGCAAGTGTTTTAAGGGATTGGGAAAATGAATACAGACCTAAAACGTATGATGAACAAGGGCTTAGGTACGCATCTGCTACTTTAGAGCCTGCCAATTTGTTATTGGTATCAGCTGAATCTACTTACGAATATTATGGACAATACGCTACGGCCAGATACCAATTGAGTGCAGATTTAGTGGATATTATATTTCCTTCAGCAAACGGAACTGGTCAACCATGGTCTTATGCTATTTATGGAAGCGGAGGTGCGCTGTACAATAACATACCCAAGTTTAATACTTATTTTAAAGTAACCAATCAAGCTGCTGGAATCGGGAACGCTTACCTAGGGTATGTGCTGCTTTCCACAGATGAAGCCCTATTGAACAGGGCAGAGGCTTACGCCATGCTAGGGCAATTGGATAATGCGGTTGTAGATATTAACTTGTCTTATTCAGTAAAAACACGTTTTTATGACCCAGCTTTAGATGAATTAACGGTCTCAGACATTCAAACCCGTTTTGAAGTGACAGATGGTGGTTTGTACACGCCGTTTTATAATATTCCAGCGGAAGCTTTAGCATTTGTAAATGCGGTATTGACTATAAAAAGAACTATTTTTTATAGTGAAGGCATCAGATGGTTTGACATCAAAAGGCATCATATAGCCATAGACCATAGAGATATTTTCAATAATAGCTTCTTATTGCCAAAAGATGATAATAGAAGAGCAGTTCAAATACCCGAAGCAGCACAATCATTTGGTATTGAACAAAATCCAAGATAAGATTTGAAACCTATAAAAATCATAAAAATGAAAAAATACATATATATAGCATATGCCTACATGGCTTTGGCGCTTACAATGTCATGCAGCGATGGGTCAGATGCCGTTGGCCCAAGCCAAATAGATACCAATCCTCCTATCTTAAACGATTTGGATATATGGTTAAGAAGCAGTTTTGTATCACCATATAATATTGAAGTGCTTTACAAATGGGATATTAATGATACGGATATTGACAGGTTTTTGCATCCACCTTTAGAGTCAAGCGTAAAGCCAGTAGCAGAAGCCTTGCAAAAAGCTTGGATAGAACCTTATACAGAGGTTGGAGGAGCAGACTTTATTAAAAAAATAGCGCCAAGGCAATTTACTTTTGTTGGGAGTTTCAATTACAATCCCAACAGCCCAACCATTACGCTTGGAGTTGCAGAGGCTGGCGCAAAAATCACACTCTTTAATATTGATTTTTTAGATTTTACGGATATTAACAGTATCAAGCAACCCTTAAAAACCGTACAGCATGAATATGCACATATTTTAAATCAAAATATACCAATAGACCCTAAATACGGTTTAATCAATCCAGAAGATTATTCAGCACAATGGTTTAATAGAGAAGATGCAGAAGCAAGGGAATTAGGCTATATTACAGCCTATGCATCTAGTCAAGAAAGTGAGGATTTTGTGGAGATGGTTTCAGAAATGCTGACCAATTCCAAATCAGAATTCGATGCGTTGGTTGATGGGGTCACTAGTGATAGAGCTAGAGCAATCATAAGACAAAAAGAAGCTATTGTGGTAGCTTACTATAAAAATAATTTTGACATAGACATTTATGAGCTGCAAGCTTTAACCTATGCAGGGACGCAACAATTGGTAAATTAATAAATATAAGCGTATGAAAAAGATATATATAAAATATGGTTTAATCTGTTTGGTGTTTATGTCGTTTGTGTCATGTAGCAATGATGAAGATGCAGCCCTTTTTTCAGATTCTCCAGCAGACAGAATAGCGAAAAGCAATAACGAACTGTTGAATGTATTGCTAGCCGAACCCAATGGATACAAAGGCGTTTATTTTACAAAAAATGATGAGTTTGGTGGCTTTACATTTTTCATGAAATTCAATGCCGATGGTACGGTACAAATGACTTCAGATTTTGATGCTGAAACCGATGTGGAAACATCATCCTTCGATGTAAGATTGGGAACCACCACAGAATTGGTGTTCACAACCAGAAACCACATACAAAAAGTAAGTGACCCTGATTATACAGGTTTAGTAGGTACGGGTTTTAAAGGCACTTCGGTATTTCAATATTTTGCCAATGAAAATGGCGCCATAACATTTAGGGATGTTAGAAATAAAAATTCAGCAACATTAACACTTACGCCTAGCAATTTCAGTAATTTTGAATCTGAAAGTATAGCTAGTGTTGAAAAATCGTTAACCAATAG
>CAXBNH010000027.1:0-16057 GCA_963976905.1 uncultured Algibacter sp. | reverse complement strand
GCATAAAATCTTAAATTCGATACACCTATTGGTGAAAGAAATTTTTCTGGAACGGTATAACCCAATGTCAATGTGTTCAATCTTAAAAACGAACCATCTTCAACTGCCCAGTCACTAAAAACATAGCGAGACATGAATGGAGACCACATGGTGGTATCAGCATTAAGTGCGGCCAACGCCGTAGGGTCTGTTACTAATTGTCCTGAAGCTGGATCTAAATTGGTCCATCTATTGCCATCTGCCATAATAGTACTTAAATTTCTATATTGCGAATTTTGGTTAGATGTTGTAAATTCAATTTTATTGGCATTATAAACATCATTGCCTATACTAAAGTTGAAGGCTGCCGTTAGATCAAAACCATAGGCACGGGCATTGATGACCATACCACCGGTAACGTCAGGATTAGAGTTTCCAATAATGGTTTGATCGTTTATATCTACTATGCCATCAGCTGGTGTTCCGTTAGGGCCAGCAATATCTTTTAGTTTCATGGTTCCTGGCACGACGTTTCCTAACCAAGAATTGTCTACAACACCAGATTTTAAGGTATAGGTTTCTGTAGTTGCATTATAATCAAAGTCTGAAACTTCGTAGCGGCCATCATTTTTGAATCCGTACATAACGCCCAATGGCTCTCCTACAGAAATTAAATAGTCATTACCTATTTGAGAGGAAGCCCAGTTGGTGTTCTGTCCAAAATTCTCCAAAGGACCAAGTGAATTTATACGGTTTTTGTTCATGCCCGCATTGAAAGCAAAACTCAAACCATAGTTTTCTTGTTCAATGGCACGTACATTTAATGAAGCTTCAACACCTGTGTTTTGTACCTCTCCCAAATTTCTATACTGATCTTCGTAACCAGATCCAGGAATAGGGAATCGGATTAAAAGGTCTTGGGTCACGTTTTTGTAAGTTTCTAAAGTACCACTTAGGCGTCCTTTAAAAAGATCAAAATCAAGCCCAATATTTTGTGATACTGTGGTCTCCCATTTTAAGTCTGGGTTGGCAAGTGTATTAGAAGGTTGCCAATAGCTAGCAAACGTATTTATTTGTGATGTTGCATTAGACTGGTAATTTTGTATGGTTTGTCCGGCAGGGATGTTGTTGTTCCCCGATTCCCCATAACTAACCCTAACTTTAAGAGTGTTTAACCAATCTGCATTTTTTAAAAATTGTTCTTCTGAAATTTTCCATGCACCCGCAGCAGATGGGAAATACCCCCATTGGTTATCTCCTAAGAACTTACTGGAGCCATCGGCACGATAGGTGGCCGTTAAAAGATAGCGGTTTTTATAATCATAGTTTAAACGACCAAAGAAGGATAGTAGTTTGTCATCAGGGCTATAAAAATCATCTACTAAAAGTGGTGTACCTTGACTGGTAAGGTTTCTGGTTGCTTTAAAGTCAAAAAGCTTTGGATACCCTTGTACTTCGGTAGTAAGTTCATTTCTTTCGGTAACGATCATTTCCTCACCAACAAAAAGTTTCACTATATGATTTTCATTATTTAAAAGTTTTTTGAAATCATAATTTAAGGTGTTCGCATTTCTGAACGATACACGCTTTTCATCACTAGATACTAATGATGGTAACCCTTGGTTTTCCGCAGACGGCCTGTTACTGGAATAATAAGTGGAGCGTCCGTAGAAACGGTAATCCAAATCGTTACGGTTATCTAAACCTAAATCCATTTTATACTTGAGGTTGTCAATTATTTCCCATGAAAAACTGCCCACCATATTAAAGTTTTTTCTACGTTGTAAACGCTGATTATCACTTACAGCCGTAAATGGATTTACTAAATACCCTGAAATATCTACATCATCCACATCATCAGCAGTCAAACCTTTTAACGGGATTGGCGAATACCCAACACTATGTCTTAAACGGGCATCGGCAGACGATATTTCATTTTGCTCATTGGCACCACCTCCATTGATTTCTGTATCAGAATAACGCAATGTAAATGATAAATCTACTTTGTCACTTGCCTTGCTTTTTAAAGACAACGATAAATTGTTTCTTTTGAAATTAGACCCCAACATAATGGCTTTTTCATCGTAAAGGGCATAGTTGAAATTAAAATTGAACTTTTCAGATCCACCACGAATGGATAAATCACGACTTTCAGTTTCGCCCATTTGGCCATAAATCTGTTTCTGCCAATTGGTGCCTTTTTGGCCTATGTATTGGTCATAATCCTGCCACAAACCAAAAATGTTTTCATAAGAACTTAAATCATCTGGATTATCAAGTAAGGCATATTCATATTGCCATTTTACAAAATCTTCTGGACTTTGAACATCAATAGTTTTAGCAATTTTTTTAACCCCGTAGAACATATTAAAGTTTGCTGAAATCTTACCTTCTTTACCACTCTTGGTCGTAATGATAACAACACCATTAGCACCTCTGGAACCATAAATGGCCGTGGAAGACGCATCTTTTAAAACGGTAAGGCTTTCAATATCAGAAGAGGAAACATCGCTCATGCTGTTTACGGGAAACCCATCAACAATAATTATAAGGAGAGCTATTTTGTGTAATAGATCCTCCACCACGTATTCTGATATTGATTTCTGAATCAGGGGAACCTTCAGAAGATATTACTTGAACCCCTGCCAAACGCCCTGTTAAGGCTTCGGCGACACTAGCAATAGGTTGCTCTTTCAAATCGTCTCCACCTATTGAGACCACCGATCCGGTCAAATCTGATTTTTTAGTTGTGCCATAACCTATAACCACTACCTCATCCAGTGATTGTGTATCTGGCTCAAGAGAAACATTGATGCTTTTTTTACCGGCAACATTGATTTCTTTGGTTACATAACCAAGGTAACTGATAACTAGTTTGGCATTGGCACCTAAAACCTTTATCGAATAATTGCCGTCAAAATCTGTAGAGGCGCCGTTTGAAGTGCCTTTTTCAATAACATTGACACCTGGCAGAGGTATTCCTGATTCGTCTGATACCACACCAGTTACTGTAATGTTTTGTGCAAATGAATTTGAAAAAGTAAAACCAAAAATACAGATCAATAAAATTAATCTGTAATTGTTTTTTTTGTGACTTGCTCGTAATTTAGAATAACGATTAAGTTTGTTCGTGAAATAGTTTTCCATTGAAACAACTGTTTATTTATTAGTTTAGTTTAATTCTGTTCTATGTATGAAGCTTTTTTCAAAACACAGAATTGTAATCGATTGCACAAATTTATAATTTATTTTTGATATTCCAAATAATTTATCATAATAAATAGCTTTTTTATATTTTTACTCGTTAAAACTAAGTTTTTGACAATTGTGCATAGGTGTGGAATAATTTAACAGTATCCTTTGTGAGGGCTTATTAATACTTATAAATAATTTCGGTTCAAACTCAATAACTGAAATTAGCCTAAAAAAAACAAAAGAGACATAGTCATCAAAGCTTTTAAAATTCTATATATTTGTAATCGATTACTTTTTTTAGTTTGCTTATCTGTAACTAATATTCTATAATGTATGAATTATTTTTCAATTAAGAAAAAGTTAAAGCTACTTCTTATCCTTTTGTGTTCTTTTGTTGTAACTATTATTAGTGCTCAACAAAATAAGAAAGGTTTGAGAGAACAAAAAAAAGCGTTTGACATTGATAGTTGTATAAATCAATTTGATTTAAGTAAAGCAGAAAGCACAAAAACAGGCTATCTGTATTGGTTTGTTGATAAGGGTTTTATAGATGGCCGAACGCTTAAAATGAGCGTTGTAAAACCGCATCAGGCCACACATGCACCGCATGCCCATGCTGAGGACGAATTCTTTTTTGTATTGGATGGCACAGCGGCGTTCCATCTTAATGGGGAAACTAAAACAGGGGGGGCTTATACTAGTTTTTATTGCCCTCCAAATTCAATACACGGTATAAGTAATGCAGGAAATACAGAATTAAAGTATTTGGTGATTAAAAAATATGCCCAAACAGAAAAACAGAATGATACGCTTTTGGGAATTGATGAAGCGATTTCACCAAAAGACCCCTATAATATGATAGTGGCGAAAGATGGAAGCGGTGATTTTTTAAGCATTCAAGACGCTGTAAATGCGGCAAAAGCATTTCCGTACCAACGCGTACTTATTACTATTAAAAATGGGGTGTATAACGAAAAAGTCCATATCTATTCATGGAACACCCACATTTCCTTAATTGGAGAAAGTAAAGAACATACCATCATAACTTTTGATGATTATTTTGATAAAATTAATTTAGGAAGAAATAGCACGTTCCACACATCAACGGTTTTGGTTGAAGGCAACGACTTTATTGCGAAAAATTTAACTATTGAAAACACGTCCGGACCTGTTGGACAAGCCGTGGCATTATCTGTAAATGCAAACAGAAGTTATTTTGAAAATTGTGCTTTTTTAGGTTTTCAAGACACGCTTTATACCGCAGGCGAAGGTTTTGAGCAATATTTTAAAAATTGCTATATAGAAGGCAGTACCGACTTTATTTTTGGAGAAGCCACGGCACTTTTTGAATCTTGTGATATACACAGTAAATCAAATTCTTATATAACGGCGGCATCCACTCCAAAAAATCAAGAGTTTGGTTATGTGTTTAAAAATTGTACGCTTACGGCAGGTGAAAACGTAACAGATGTTTACTTGGGCAGGCCATGGCGTTTATATGCTCAAACCGTATTTATGGACTGTGATATGGGATCTCACATAAATCCAGAAGGCTGGTATAATTGGTCGAAAAAAGAAGCTGAAACAACGACATTTTACGCAGAATATAATTGTAGTGGCGAAGGCTATAAACCAAAAAGCAGAGTAGCTTGGTCGCATCAACTTAAAAAAACAGAACCTGAAAAATATACCATTGAAACTATTTTTAAATCCAAAAACGATACTGAAAAATGGTATCAAAAATAATAATCCAAATGAAAAACTATTTTAAAATAAATGTCATCGCTCTGTTGTTGATAGCTTCAAGTTGCATGGCCCAACAAACCACTATATACACTATCGGAGATTCAACAATGGCCAATAAAAAAAATCCAGAAGAGAATCCAGAATACGGCTGGTGCCAAGTATTGCCACAGTTTTTTAATAAGAATGCTTTTATAGATAATAGAGCGGTAAATGGGAGAAGTACCAGAAGTTTTATTACTGAAAACCGTTGGGATTCTATATTGAAAACATTGAAAGCAGACGATTATGTTTTTATACAATTTGGACATAACGATCAAAAAGTAGCGTCTCCGGACCGTTATACAAATCCGCATACAGCCTACCGAAATAATTTAATACGTTTTGTTTTAGAAACCCGTGAAAAGGGCGCAACACCTATTTTATTTTCGTCCATTGTTAGGCGGGATTTTAATGAGAAAGGAACACTTGTCGATACACACGGCGAGTATCCTCTAGAAGCCAGATTGGTAGCTTTTGAATATGAGGTGCCTTTTATCGATTTACAATATTTAACTGAAAAATTAGAGGAATCCTATGGGGTAGAGGGTTCAAAGAAACTGCATCTTCATTTTGAGAAAGGCGAAAATCCATTTTATGAGGACAGTAAGCACGATGATACGCACCTATCAAAACTAGGGGCAACTGAAGTCTCAAAACTGGTGGTAACTGAATTAAAAAAGAAAGTGCCTGAATTATCTAAATTTATCAAATAATAGAATTTGCTCTCCTAAATCGAATTATTTTAGCTTTAGTTCCATAAATACAGGAAAATGGTCTGAAGGATATTTTAAATCGACAGCACTAGATAAAACCCCATGTTTTTCAACCTCTATACCATCAGATTTTGAAACCATGATATAATCGATTCTTTTGGTCACGGGCTCATGAAATTTAAAACCATTAAACGTGCCGTTGGAGCCAAAAGTGATGTTTGCAAAATCTTTGGCGTCGTTCATGTGTTGTTTCAGGTTTATAATCAATGGGTCGTTGGGCTCTACATTGAAGTCTCCCATTAAAACCACCGGAAGATTGTTGGTATTAAAGCTTGCCATTTTTTTTAGGATGAGCTGCATGCCCTTCAACCGAGCTTCAATGCCAACATGGTCTAAATGCGTATTGAAAACCCAAACCTTTTGTTTGTTTTCAAGTAATGTGAATAACCCATAGGTGCAAATTCTTCTACACGCACCGTCCCAGCCCATAGATACCTCGTTTGGTGTTTCCGATAACCAAAAAGTGCCTTCATTTTCAACGCTCACTTTTTTGGAATTGTAAAATATAGAGGAATGTTCGTCTTTATTATCGCCATCTCTCCCCAAACCAAAAACGTCATAGCCTTTTAAAGATTCTTTTAAATCAGCCATTTGATTGGGTTTTGCCTCTTGAACCCCTAAAATATCAGGGCTGTAAAACAGTATTTGCGAACTCAAAAAATCCTTTCGGTTAGGCCAAGCATTTTCGCCATCAGAGGCTACATCCAAACGGATATTATAGGTCATTACGCTGAGGTTTTGACTTTGCATGTTTGAAGTTCCTAATATAAAAATCAACAATAATAAGGATAAATTTTTCATTTTAGTTTTCTGTTTTTAAATTCTGATAGCCAATATTTATAAATCTACTTTTTCTTCAGCATGTCTGGAGTGGCAACGGTTCTGAACCCAAGATGTTCCAATGAAGAATCTAAACTGGATCCCATACGGGAAGACACTCTGTAACTGGCGCAATACGATTCACTACATAAAAAAGAACCACCTCGTATCACTTTTTCTTGAATATAGGGATTGTTTGGGTTGTAGGCTTTTGTGGCACCTAGCGGATTTTTAGCAGGGGTTTTTAAAGCAGCAAGTTCTTCATAGTAGTTCATGTTGTACCAATCTGCTGTCCATTCCCAAACATTTCCGGCCATGTCATACAAGCCAAAATTGTTTGAAGGATAGGATTTTACTGGAGCGGCCCTTTCATAACCATCTTCTAATGTATTGTTTACAGGAAATTCGCCTTCCCAACTGTTCACGCGTTTTGATAGTTCACTAATGTCATCGCCCCAAAAATATATAGACCCATTTTTATTGGCTCTGGCGGCATATTCCCATTCGGCTTCGGTTGGAAGTCTTCTGTTGGCCCATTCGCAATAAGCTAAAGCATCTTCATAAGAGATATGAACTACAGGATAATTGTTTTTACCTTCAATAGTGCTATCCGGCCCTTGAGGATGTTTCCAATTGGTGCCAATGCTCCATTCCCACCATTGCGAGAAATCATATAAATTTGGCACGGTTGATTTTGATTTTTTGAACAACAAAGACCCCGGTTGCAAAATAGTATCATGCGGTTTAGGCGTGCCTTCAGGAAGCTGCGCTTTCATAACCTCCCAATCAATTTCGCGTTCTGCAATAGTTTCATAATCTGTAGCTTCCACAAATTTTGAAAATTCGGCATTCGTAACTTCGGTAATGTCCATAAAAAAACCATCCAAACTTACCGTGTGGCTAGGTTTTTCATGCGCCATGGCTATTTTGTCTTGGGGTACGGCACCTTGTTCAAAAGTGCCGCCAGGAATCCAAACCATACCTTTTGGGGTTTTTGGAATTTCTGTGACTTCTTGGTTGGTTTCTTGTTTTGAAATTTCAGTTTTGGATTTTTCTTGTTTGCATCCTAAAAAAGTGATGATTAAGCCTAAAAAGAATCCTGTGTATTTGCGTGTTTTCATTAAAATAGTATCTCGTTTTTAGCAAAACTATGCTTTTATTTTTTTAAAGGAACTTTAAAAACAGACAATTTATTTCAATTTTTAGCTTTTATGTGCTTTTTAAGGAAAAGATAACATATAATAATTTCCAAGGTTTTTTTATCTAGCTAACAATAGTATATTTACTTTCTATTTTTATTTTTAAAAGGATGTCTGTTTTGAATAAACCGCTTTTGATGGTTATTGCCTTATTCGTGATGATTTTACCAACTAGCAATTTTGCTCAAAATTCCAATAAAAAATTAAAAGCTTTGATTATTGATGGAGAAAACAACCATGGCATTTGGCCAAAGACCACCATGATGATGAAAGACTATTTGGAACAAACGGGTTTATTTGAAATCGATATACAAAGAAAAAAATACACATGGGTTGGCCCGCATTACAATAAAAAACGTCTAGAAGTAGATACTATTATTGATTTACTGACAAAATATCCATTGAAAACAGGCATTGAAACCATTCCTGTAAATGAAACCAAATTTGATTCGCTTTTTAATCCCAATTTTGAAGACTATGATGTGGTAGTTTCCAATTTGGGATGGAAATCTTCTGAATTGCCAGAACAAACCAAAAAGAATTTTGAACATTATATTGCCAATGGTGGCGGACTCGTTATTGTTCACGCTGCAAACAATGCCTGGGGCGATTGGGAAACCTATAATGATATGATAGCATTAGGCGGTTGGGGTGGTCGCGACTCCATATCAGGGCCTTATGTATATTATAATAAGGAAGGAAACATTGTGCACGACCCAGTTGAAGGCTCTTGCGCTTCCCATGGGGCAGAGTATGAATATTTGGTAGAAACCCGCGAGCCAACACACCCAATTATGAAAGGCTTGCCAACGGCATGGTTGCATGCTGATGATGAGCTTTATGATAGATTGAGAGGTCCAGGCGATAACATGACTATTTTAGCTACGGCATATTCGGATGTTGAAAAAAATGCCCCACCATGGAATGAGAAAATGAAGGGAACGGGAAGGCATGAACCCATGATTTTTACTGTAGATTACGGTAAAGGCAAAATTTTTCATACCCCCATGGGGCACATGGATTATTCCATGGAATGTGTGGGTTTTATAACCATCTTTCAACGTGGCGCAGAATGGGCGGCCACAGGAAAAGTGACTCAAGAAATTCCTGATGATTTTCCTACGGACAAGGCTTCAAGTTCAAGAAAATGGACAGTAGTAAAATAGAATTTGCGTATTTTTTGTAAGTTGCCAAACAGTATTTAGACTACTGCTTTTATGTGTACAGTAACCATTATACCCAAAGGGAATCATGATTTTGTTTTAACGTCCAATCGGGATGAATCGCCCGACAGAACGTCCTTAGCACCTGAATTTTATACGATCAATGGCGTGAAAATGCTTTTTCCTAAAGATGAACTTTCAGGCGGAACTTGGATTGGTGTGAGTGAAAAACAGCGGCTTGTTTGTATATTGAACGGCGGTTTTACAAGTCATAAACGTAAATCGGTTTACAGAAAAAGTAGGGGCGTAGTTGCTAAGGAATTTATGGCTTTTGACGCTGTTGAAGCAGAAGTGGCCGCTTATGATTTTGACTATATAGAACCTTTTACCATGATTATTGTCGATTGGAATTTAAAGCTATCTCTTTTTGAATTGGTTTGGGATGGCGCCAAAGCGCATTTAGAATCTAAAATATGGTCGTCATCCACATTGTATTCCGAAAGTATGAAAGCTGAACGTGCTGATTGGTTTAAAAGTTTTAAACTGAAAAATGAATTGCATGCTAAGTCACTTCTTCAATTCCATAAAACGGCAGGACATGCTAATTTAGATTATGGTGTGGTTATGAACCGTGGTTTTGTAAAAACAACCAGTATTACTCAAGTTGAAAAAAGTGATGGTTTGCTTGGTATGCATTACGAAAATCTCCAAAATAAAACGGTTGCCGATAAACAGTTCCATCTTCTTAAACCTGTAAATGACTGATACAGGTATTATTTTAACATTAGCGTATCCAGAAACTATTGTCATGGTTTCCGAAGAATGGTTTTCCCCGAATTTACGGTTTGTTGGTGTTGGCAAAAAGAATTACCTCCGTGCGGGGCATGCGGCTTTGGTACTCATAAATAAAGAAACAGGTATTTTGGAATACCACGATTTTGGACGCTATATCACGCCAGAACCAAACGGACGTGTACGCGGTAAAACCACCGATTGCGAATTGGATCTTCCTTTAAAAGCAGATATTAAAGATGGTAAAATTACCAATTTGAAACCCATTTTAGAATTTCTGGCAACACGCCCTAAATTAACACACGGTAATGGGAAATTGCTAGCGTCGGTTTGTGATGCCGTAGATTATAAAAAAGCCAGAGTGCATATTAACATGATGCAAGACAAGCATTTTATACGCTATGCCGCCTTTATAAAAGATGCCTGTAACTGTGCCCGTTTTGTAACGGATGCTTTGATTGCCTCGCTAACCAATGAAACCATTAAAAGGAAATTGATAAAATCCAAATGGTTTACGCCTAGTACGGTTGGTAATGTGATTTTAGCCAGTACAGATAATTGTATTTATAAAGCATCTGAAACAGGAGATATTTCTAGATTCACAGGCTCTCAAAAGTCTGAAAATCTTAGATGTTTTTTAGATAAAATAAAAGACCACAAACCTGATTTTATGGGGTCTTTACAAGCAAAACCCATTGATGGATTGCATGAAAATGCACAATGGTTATCTGGCATTGCTGCAGGGGCTTGGTTTGAATTGCATCCAACAACCACCATTTCAGAATATATATTTAAACGGATTTCCCCACATGGGAATGTTGATATTCACGATACATTTTTAGTGGATGATGCTTCTTTTGATTCTGAATTAGACTATGAATTTGTGCATTATTCTAATTGTGCATTTTTTCATGTGGAGCAGCATGGAAAGGTGTTTCGGTTTGAGCGGAAAACGTTATGTTGATTTACTAATTTAGTAAGAAACCTCATTTTTAAAACGAGAGGGTTTTTAATAATTTTATACCCGCTTAAGCTAGTTTATAGCAAACGTCGCGCTCAACTTAAAAGAAGGGATAACCACTTCAAAATTCTTGGTCGTGGTAAAGTTTACCATGCTGTAATGGCCTTGCATGGCACCAAAAGGGGAAGTCAATAAGCAGCCCGAATTATAAGTGTAAGATTCGCCAGGTTTTATAACAGGTTTTTTGCCAATGACGCCTTCGCCAGAGACAATTTCCTCGTTGTTCAACGCATCAGAAATGACCCAATGGCGCGCGTTTAATTGCACAGAATCTTTGCTCTGGTTTTCAATAGTGACTTTGTATCCAAAGGCGTACTGTATTTTATAGTTTTTATAAAACGAGCCTTCGTAGTTGGTAACTACCGATATTTTTATGCCGCTTGTGACTTGTTGAACCATGTTAACTACTGATAAACAATGTGTTTTAAGGTGCTAATTTACGAATATTAACTTTTACATTGAAAGAATTAAGATATTATATTTTGATACAGGCCATTCATCGTATTAATTTGAAATGTTAACGGAGCTTCCTTCTCCCATTCCAATAATTTGGTCGTAGCGGGCACCCAAATCCCGATAATACACAATCACTTTGTAATTGTTTTCAGTTTGGTAAAAATTACCGCTAACGGCACCTTCATTTAATACACCATTTTTGTTTACAGTTACATATTTATAGTTGTAAAAACCTTGTTTTAATAGTAGGGGCGCTTCGTAAAACTTAAAATCTTCGTTATACGTCATTTTTGTGCTTTCATCAATCGCATAATTGTTGAAATTTCCATACACATGAATGTCTTTATCTTTAAAGGATTCATCTGGCGTTAATGAGAAAAATACCCAAACATAATCGGCTTCTATGCTGACGTTTTCAGCATCGATATTGGTCACTAAAAAATTACCGTTTATATCAGGATTATAGGTATAAACCCGATTGAACCTAGGGTAATTGGTAAACAGATAATTGTAATAGATGTCTTTTAAATCCACAGATTGGATGCCTGTGTTGGCAGCCCTAACATCCTTGTTTTCAAAAAACAGGTACTCATTACCACCCCAAAAACTGGACTCGGAATCATATCTGTAAATAAGTTGGTTGCCTATGGTGTATTGGGGTTTTAGGTTTTTAATGGCCGTATGCAAATTATTGTTTTGCACAATCATTGTTTTTACGGTTTGCATAGGGTTGTTAAACTGCATATTGGTAGGCGAAATTACAATTTCCACACGCTGTTTTTCTTCTATAAATTGTACATCTCTAGCCCGTTTTATAACAACGCCCACATTGGCCTTGTCTTCATATATCATAAATTTTCTGGAAAAAACCAGTTCGTTATAACTGTTGAATACGGAAAGCAAATAATTTCCGGACAATTTTAAACCACGGGTCTGTTGGTTGGGAATGGTGAGTTTGTAATGTGAAAATATTTGATAGGTATTTAGGGAGTTTTCATAATTCCGGATGCGTTGGTTGTCAAAACCATCCAAGTATTCAGATTTTGCCAAAACTGATGGCATCCAATCAAAATTATAATGATCTATTTTATAATAAAAGTCTTCTTCATCGCCATTTAAAGCATCAAATTCCAAAACCAAATATTCGCCAAGTCTTAAAATGGGCAACTGGCTTTCTGGGGTATTGCCCTTGAATGTGATGGTTTTGATATAATCAGGTGGATTTACTTCATCAATTTGGCCATAAACGATAGTAGAAAATAAGATGAAAATAAAAGTTTGTTTAAGCTTTAATGCCATTTATAAGGTATTTAATGTGTAAAGATAAACAAAATTTATGCCCAAAATGAAGCTTCCAAAAAGAGGTGTAAATTTCTAAGTATTTATTATGAAAACTGTATTATTAATTCGTATTTTTGCGTCGATTTTTAGAGAACTAATTTCAATATATAAAATATGTCAAACGACATTCGCATTAAAAAAGGTCTGGACATTAAACTTAAAGGTGAAGCTGAGAAAACCGTTGAACAAGCGGTAATCAGTAACTACTTCACTATAAGGCCAGAAGATTTTCACAGCGTTATCCCTAAACTTATTGCCAAAGAAGGTGCTCTAGTTGAAGCTGGAGGCACTTTGTTTTATGATAAGTCTTATGAATCCATCAAATTTGCATCGCCTGTTTCAGGAAAAGTGATAGAGGTGGTTCGCGGACCAAAAAGACGCATTGATGCCATTAAAATCTTAGCAGATAAAACACAGGTCTATCAAGATAATGGTGTTGTTAATTTAGACTCTGCAAAGCCAGAAGCTATCAAAGCACATTTGCTGGCATCGGGATGTTGGCCGTTTATAAAGCAACGACCGTATGACGTAATCGCAAACCCAAATAAATCTCCAAAAGCGATATTTATTTCAGGGTATGCCAGTGCGCCTTTAGTTGCAGATCTAGATTTTACCTTAAAAGGTAAAGAAGCGGAATTGCAAGCTGCGGTTACTGCGCTTGGAAAACTGACAGAAGGTAAGGTACACGTAAGCGTTGGTAAAGATTCAAATTCGTCATTGGCTGGTTTGTCTGGCATTACGTTACATAAAGTTTCTGGGCCACATCCATCTGGGAATGTTGGTACTTTAATAAATAAGGTAGACCCAATTAATAAAGGAGAAACGGTTTGGACTGTAAACGCACAAGACCTTGTTATTATTGGCGAGTTGTTGTTAACAGGGAAATTTAATGCAGAACGTATTGTGGCATTGGCAGGTTCTTCTGTGGAAAAGCCAAGATATTTCAAAACCAAATTAGGTAGTGAAGTTTCAACGATAGTTTATGATAAGGGCATTAAGAAAGGTGGTTTACATGATCGTATCATTTCTGGGAATGTTTTGTCAGGGAAAGAAATTGAACCAGATGGTGCTTTAGATTATTATAACAATACCATTACAGTCATTCCAGGAGGCGATGATTATGAGTTGTTTGGTTGGAACAAACCAGTGTTCAATAAAATTTCTATAACCAGAGCGTTTACGTTTTCTTGGTTGTTCCCAAATAAAGAGTACGATTTAAATACCAATACCAACGGGGAGCATCGTGCATTTGTAACCACAGGGAATTATGAAGAGGTTTTTCCGTTGGATATTTTTCCGTTGCAAATACTAAAAGCGTGTATGTACACCGATTTAGACGAAATGGAAGCTTTAGGGATGTACGAAGTTGCGCCTGAGGATTTTGCGCTTACAGAGTTTATTTGTGTGTCCAAACAACCCCATCAACAGATTATTAGAAAAGGATTAGATGTAATGCTTAAAGAGATTGGATAATGAATTTAAAAACTAGATTACATATCTTAAAAAGAAGGTATAGAAATTCTAAATGGGCGCCAGCGTTCAATGCGCTTCATACATTTCTTTATTTGCCAGATGAAACGACTCATCATGGTACACATATAAAAGCGGCCGACGATTTAAAACGTACCATGAACACTGTGATCATGGCGTTGGTACCGTGTTTAATCTTCGGAATGTTCAATGCGGGCTATCAGCATTATTTAGCTTTAGGCGATATTCAAGCGGTTAGCGGAGGCTTTTTTAGCAGCGAATTTTGGACCTTGGATAACTTTTTGGTCGGTTTTTGGAAAATCATTCCATTGGTTATTGTGTCCTACGGTGTTGGTTTGGGGATTGAGTTCCTTTTCGCCATCATCAAAAAACATGAAGTTGAAGAAGGCTATTTGGTAACAGGAATGCTTGTGCCACTTATTGTTCCTATTGATATTCCACTTTGGATGTTGGCAGTTGCCGTTATATTTGGTGTGGTTATAGGAAAAGAGGTTTTCGGGGGCACGGGAATGAATATTTTAAATCCAGCGTTGACGATCAGGGCATTTTTATTCTTCGCCTATCCAACTTGGATGAGTGGTGATAAGGTTTGGGTAGAAGGTGCTGTTGAAAGAACTAAAGAAATTGCTGCAGGTGCAAACTTAGATGCTATTTCAGGCGAAACCATCTTAGGTAGTTTGGCACAAAGCCATCATATAAATTACTCGGTAGCAGATATGTTCTTTGGGTTTATTCCCGGCTCGGTAGGAGAAACATCCACTTTATTGATTTTATTGGGAGGTTTGTTTTTAATTTTTTCAAAAATAGGAAGTTGGAGAATCATGTTGTCATCCGTTGTTGGTGCTTTGGTAATGGGCTTGATATTCAACCAAATTGTAGATGCAGGAGTTATTGCAGAAGGCAGTAAATTCTACGGATTGATGAACACCACATTCTGGCATCATTTAATCATTGGAGGTTTTGCTTTTGGTACGGTTTACATGGCAACAGATCCAGTTACCGCATCACAGACCAATAAAGGCAAATGGATTTATGGTTTTTTTATCGGTTTTTTATCCATATTGATTCGTGTATTCAATCCAGCTTATCCAGAAGGCGTGATGTTGGCAATTCTATTAATGAATGTGTTTGCACCAACAATTGACCATTACGTGGTTCAAAGCAATGTGAAACAAAGATTGAAACGTGCAAAAGTTAAAACAGCTTAATCATGAGTAATAAGACAGATTCAAATATATACACCATTATTTTTGCCATTGTTATGGTATTGGTTGTTGGTTCGGTATTGGCATATACGGCATCTTCTTTAGAGCCAGCTATTACCGAGAACAAGCGTATAGAAAAGCAACAAAATATTTTGTATGCTATGGGCGTAAATGATAATGATGAAAGTAGTGCTAATTTTATTTCAACAAAAGAAGCCCCTGAAGCATTTTCAAAATATATCAAAAAACAATTGGTTATTGAAAACGGAACAGCATCAGAAAATGCCGAAGCTTATTTAATTGATATTAAAAAAGAACAAGCCAAGGCAAAATCTGGAGGCGTTAGAAGATTGCCTTTGTTTGTAGGGGAAAAAGATGGTAAAACCTATTATGTTGCACCTATTTACGGAAAAGGACTTTGGGATGCTATTTGGGGTTATGTGGCTATGGATGAAAACATGGTGGTTCAAGGGGTTTATTTTGACCACAAAGGCGAAACGCCAGGTTTGGGTGCGAATATAAAAGAGCGCTTTTTTATGGATGATTTCACGGGCGAGCATCTATTGAATGATGCAGGTGTCTTTAAAGGCATAGACGTTGCCAAAGGAAATGCAGATCCAAAAAATGAAAATAAAACAGATAACGAGGTTGATGCCATTGCAGGGGCAACCATTACAGGTAATGGGGTAACGGCAATGATTAAAGCAGATTTAAAGCTTTACAAACCTTATTTCGATAATTTAAAAAATAATTAATTTATGGGACTTTTATCAAAAAAAGACGCCAAGTTAATCACAGACCCATTAACAGATAACAATCCAATTACTATTCAAGTACT
>CAXBNH010000026.1:0-16074 GCA_963976905.1 uncultured Algibacter sp. | reverse complement strand
ATGATGAGTTTCCAAAACAATTAAAAACGCCATATTTAGATGAAAAAGGCAAGCAAGAGACTGAACTTAAAAAAAGAAAAACAGCCTTAGGTTTATTGGAAGAATCTATTAGTGCTGTTGAGCAAAAGATTATAGGATTTAAAAATGATATGGTTGAAGTAAAAAGAAACCCTGAAAAATATGGCCTTGATGTTGACAAAAAACCAAAAGCACAGTTTTATTTAGGTCTAGCAGTATTAATACCTATAACCTTTTACTTGTTGGTGTTTTATATGTCAGCTTCCTTTTCAGCGTTTTTTAAAAAGTTTGATTCTGATGAATTAACTTCTGCCATATTTGATGGTAACGCACTCACTAAAGCCATAAATGATGGCTGGTTAGAAGGAGTATTTATAGCAACCATTCCTTTTGCATTTATGGGTTTGGGATATTTAGTACATATGTTTCAAAAGCATAAAAATTGGACATCTTATTTTAAAATAGGAATCTTATTTGTTGTTACTTTTATTTTCGATGCCATTCTAGCTTATCAGATAGAAAAAAAGATTTATGAAATACAAAAAACTCCAGATTCTCCATCTTTTGATTTAAGAATAGCATTTTCTTCTGTTGAGTTTTGGGGAATTATTTTTGCAGGTTTTATAGTATATATTATTTGGGGTTTGGTCTTCGATTTTATTATGAAGGAATATGACAATTTCGATAAAATAAAATCATTCATTCGTACTAAAAGAGAAGATGTAAAAAATTGCGAATTTAATATATCAAAGCTAATAGAAAAGCTACACCCACTAAAAGAAGAAATATCAGGAATAGAAGGTAAAATTAATGATTTACAAAGAACCATAGATGGTTTTGTGTTTTCAAATAAACATTATTTAACCTATCATGCAGAATATGTTAAAGGTTGGTTTTTAGCTATAGCTGATATTTTTGATTCTAGACCACGTCGTGAAGAATTGCTTTCTAAATGTATTGAAGTTGAGAACACACATTTGGTGGCGCACAATATTGATAATGAGGATTACGAAGGGCGACTTTATAAACTTGTAAATTAGTACTAATGAAAAATAAATTTCTTGTTATCTCCATATTTGCTATAATTTTATCTTGTAAAAATGATAAAAAGGAAGCTCTTGATAATTACAATACAGAGCATATTGAAACCATTAAACTTTCGCCAAATAGACCGAATTTAAACATAAGTATTTTACTGGATTTATCAGATAGAATCAATCCAAAAAAATTCCCCAACCCTGCAATGGAATTTTTTGAAAGGGATTTAGGATATATTAATTCTGTTGCAAATAGCTTCGAATTACATTTAAGAAATAAGAGGACTATAAAAATTAACGACCATATCCATCTTTATATAGACCCAGAACCTTCGGACAGTGCCTTAAATGAAAAAATTGCACTTTTGGATATGACTTTTACAAAAGATAATGCGAAAAAAGATTACATACTGCAAACATCTGTCTTATATGATAGTATTTCTAGGGCGATATATAAATCCGCAATAGATGATGATAATTATGTAGGTTCAGATTTGTGGGGGTTTTTCAAAACTAATGTTGAAGATTTTTGTATTGAAAAAGACCATCGTAATGTTTTAGTTTTAATTACAGATGGTTATGTATTTCATAAAGACGCAAAATTGAAAGAGGGTAATCTAACGTCATATTTAACACCACAAGAAATTAGAAATTCCAAATTAGATAACTCAAAATGGAAATCAAAAATGCAAAAGGATAATTATGGCTTTATTATCTCTAAAAATAATTTGCAAGATTTAGAAGTGTTGGTTTTAGGAATTAATCCAGATTCAAAAAACCCGTATGAACAAGATGTTATTTTTGAATATTGGAATAATTGGCTAACCCGTATGGAAGTGAAAAATTTTGAAATAAAAACCGCTCTTTTACCCGCCAATATGGATAAAATTATCCAAGATTATATTCTCAAAGAGTAGTTTTATACTTTTAATAGAAAAGGATTAGCTTTGTTGTACTTTAATGTAAAATCTGAAATTATAAATTGAAGAAAATATTTTTTATTATATTTATGTTCATGTTTAATTTGGGTTTCTCTCAAGAAACCCTCACAGGCAAAGCAGTCCACATTACAGACGGTGACACTTTCAAACTGCTAGCCAAAGACTCCACACTTACCATAATACGTGTGGCAAACATAGATTGTCCAGAACGGAAACAACCATTTTCCACGAAGGCCAAACAATTTACAGCAGATGCTGTTTTCAGCAAAAATGTTACGGTTTCTATTTTAAAAAAAAGATAGGTACGGGCGTTCCATAGCCAATGTGATTTATGATGATTCCTTAAATTTAAGCGAAGAAATGCTAAAGAAAAAAACCAAAAGAAGGAGTGTTAAACATCTCATTTTTGGATTTTCTTCTTTTTATTACTGCGCCATTCCCAAGGAGGCATTGCATTTGCATCATGCCACAGCCCTATTTTGTTTGCTTTTGCGGTAGTTTCCAATACGTGTAAAATGCTATCTTTTGAATATTGCACATAATGCCACGCCAAACCATGTTTTAACATTTGTGTCCAATGTTGGTGCACAAACCGTGTACACTACTAAAACAGGCGAAAAGGACCATAAAGAAACGTGTAAATATCTTAAACAATCCAAAAAGGAAATCACTTTGAAAAAAGCAAAATTGTTGGGCTATGAAGCGTGTTCCGTTTGTAAACCAACAGCAAAAAATGTAGAAACAGCTTCAAAATCCAACATGTCATCTTCAGCTAAATCTGTAACTACCACCAACCAAACCCAAAAAGCGGTCGCTGCCCAATGCTCTGAAAATACCAAATCTGGCTCCAGGTGTCAACGGAAGACCAAAAATTACAATGGCAAGTGCTACCAGCACCAATCATAGTTCTTTTGTTCTGAGCTTGTTATTTATCAAAATAAAGTAAAATGGGGCATTAAAAAACGATTGTCGAAATTTTAGATATATGATTTAGAATAGTTGATATTTTTTTTGTTTTATGTAAGAATATCAGAAAATTAAACTAGATTTATAAATCTATAAACATATCAATTTACTGAAATGGGGCGGCAATTATATTTTGTTTTAAGTCTTATCTTATTAGTCGCTTGTTCTGCTATTAAGCCTGTAAGTTTTGAAACGCCTGTAGATACCACCACAAAACCGATTACGATTCAAACAAAGCAAACTTACCAAATAAAGGACCTAGGTGTTTTTGCAAGCAATCAATTTGATGGTGCGCGCTTAAACGGATTTGAAAAACTGAATGATTCTACAGCATTAGTATATATTTCTCCTGAAAATGTGCCCATAAACAATAGTGCGTACTATGCATTTAAAACTTGGTCGAGCACCCCAAAACCTTTTTATTTCACTTTTAAATATCTCAAAGGGTTTAAGCACAGGTACTTGCCTAAATTGAAAATTGAGGATACATGGTCTATTATCGATTCTACCCAAGTTTTTAAAAACGACTCCATAGTTACCGTAAAACTCAACGTATCAAAAAAGCCAATAACTGTGGCAGCACAAGAAATCCAATCGTCTAAGGATGTAAAAAATTGGGTTTCAGAATTGATAAAAGGAAAAGAAAACCTTGTCAAACATGACATTTTCGGAACATCGCCTTTAGGTAAAGATTTGCCCGTGCTCAACATCAGTATTGGGAACCCAAAAGGAAAAGAAGTCATTGTGCTATTGACACGGCAACATCCACCAGAGGTTACAGGATACTATGCGTTTCAAAGTTTTATGGAAACCCTATTGAACGGCTCCCAATTATCAAATGATTTTTTAAGCAAGTACCATGTATTGGCATTCCCTATAATGAATCCCGATGGGGTGGATTTGGGGCATTGGCGCCATAACGCAAACGGTGTGGACACCAATAGGGATTGGTCTGTTTACAACCAGCCGGAAATTAAACAGGTCGTTAAATACATCCAAAAAGCCTTAAAGAAGAACGATTCCAAAATAGTACTTGGATTGGATTTCCATTCCACTTGGGAAGATGTGTTTTATACCAATAAAATAAGGGAAGGGACTGCGCTGCCCAATTTCATTAATGATTGGTTTGCGGGTTTAGAGGCTAATATTCCTAATTACAAGGTTAACGAAGCCGCAGGAAACAGTACCAAACCAGTATCCAAAGGATGGTTTTTATATGGCCAAAATGCCGTTGGAATCACGTATGAAATTGGTGATGATACCCCAAAAGAAAAAATTGCTTTGATAGGAAAGGTTTCCGCCGAGCAAATGATGAAAATTTTAACTAACTCAAATATTAATTAACACAAAAAACGTATGAACAGAAAATTACTTTATTCCGTACTTGTTTTAATGGTTTCGAGTGTATTTATGTATGCACAAAAAACGGTTACAGGTACCATTACAGACAACAGTGGCATGCCTTTGCCGGGGGTAAACCTGGTAATTAAAGGAACAACTATTGGGGCATCCACAAATTTTGATGGCCAATATAGCATAAATACCCAAACAGCAAGTGATGTGCTGGTATTCAGCTTTATAGGTTTTAAAAACCAAGAAATAGCGGTTGGCAACCAATCGGTAATCAATGTAACTTTACAAGAAGATACAGAGGCCCTATCGGAGGTTGTGATAACCGCCCAAGGGATTAAAAAATCTAAAAAAGCCTTGGGGTACGCCATTACCACTTTAGAAAGTGAAGAAGTGGCACAACGCCCAGAAGCAGATTTGGCAAGAACCCTGCAAGGTAAAATTGCGGGTGTCAATATTGCTGCTGTTAATGGGGAAACTGGTGCAGGTACTAGTATTAGGATTCGGTCTTCTTTGTCGATAACCCAATCCAACGCGCCTTTAATTGTGATAAACAATGTGCCTTTTGGAGGAAATATTACAGATATTGATGCCAACGATATTAAAAGCATGAGCGTGCTTAAAGGCTTAAACGCTTCGGTATTGTATGGTAGTGAGGGACGAAATGGTGTCATTCTTATAGAAACTAAAAGCGGAAGTGCCGTTACTGGAGAAAAATCGTTTAGAGCATCAGTATCTACAACTACTTATGTGAACCAAGTAGCAAATTTACCCGAATATCAAAATAAATATGGTTCGGGGTCAGAATTTGGGTATGTAGGAGGTAACTTAGGCATCTGGGGACCTGCTTTTACTGATTTAGCTGAAATACCACATCCTTATTCTATTTATGGTGATATTTTTCCAGAATATAAAGATTTAATGGTTCCTTATGAGGCATCGCCAAACAACGTAAAGGATTTATTCAAAACAGGACGCGGTACCATTACATCTTTAAATATTGCTTCAACACAAGAAAAAACAGCTTTCAACTTATCGGCGGGATATACAGATGAACAAGGTATTATTGGGAATAACGATTTAAAACGTTTCAATTTAGGTATTGGTGGACAAATTCAATTATCAGATAAATTTAAAGTGTCTGTTCCTTTAAATTATTCAACCAGAAAGGTGAACAGATTACAAGCCACAGAAATTTTCAATTTATTGTTATTTATTCCTAGGGAGCTTGATTTATTGAGTTTGCCATACCAACATCCACAAACTGGGGCATCTATTTATTATAGATCTAGCGAAAACCCACTTTGGGTAATAAACAATACAGGTATGTTTGATGATATAGTTCGATTATTTGGTACTGTAAATGCTAAATACGATTTTACCAATAAGTTAAGTTTAACTTACCGTGCTGGTATTGATAACGATTCGCAGGATGAATTTGATTACTCAAATAAAGGTGGATTTTCAGATAATGAATTTGGGTTTCTTGATTTAGATTATGATAAAGCTGTTACAATAGACCAAAGTGTTATTTTAAGCTTAAATGGCCTGGAATTAGGAAATCATATTGGATTGGATACACAAGTTGGGATTAATTCAAAATTTTTAAAAGGAAAATCACATAGTTCAAACTCCTCCGATCAGATTGTGTTTGGATTCCAAAACCCAAGAAATTACAGAACCACTTCAGCTGCATATTCAAATTATGATGAAAATATAGCAGGTGCTTTTGGACAATTTGAATTTAACTACGATAATTTTTTATATATAACATTATCAGGAAGAAATGACTGGGGCTCAACAGTAGAACAAGAAAACAGGTCTTTGTTTTACCCAGGTGCATCTTTTTCTTTCATACCAACCTCTGCATTTAACTCAAAGTCGAAAGCATTAAGCTATTTAAAACTAAGAGGTGCTTATGGAACATCTTCAGGGTTTCCAACAAGATACAGAACACGTTCAACTTTGGATACAAACCCGAGACGTTTTGTTGATGTCAATGGACAAGTATTAGTTACAAATAGCTCTAATGATGAATATGCTAACCCAAATTTAGCGCCAGAACTACATCGTGAATTCGAGCTTGGTATAGAAGCAAGGTTATTTAATAATAGAGTAAATTTAGAGGCATCCGCTTTTAAACGTATTTCTGAAGATCAGATATTAGGAGCGAGTCTTGCCCCTGAAACAGGATATACAAGCACTACTATCAATGCTGGTAGGATTGACACTAAAGGCATGGAAATTGATTTGGGAATCGATTTGATTAAAACCGAAAATTTTAAATGGAATTTCAGAAATCTATTTACGGCCTATGAGTCTTTAGTGGTTGATTTGCCTCAAAGCGAACTTGAATTACAAATAAATGGAAGCGCTAGTGGACGTTTTGCCATAGAGGGACAGCCACTTGGTATTATGAAAGGAAGCTATGCCCTTAGAGATGATGAAGGGAATTTGTTGATTAACCCAACCATAGGTGAAATTTACGTGAGCAGCGAACAAGGAAAAGATGATATTATTATTGGCGACCCAACACCAGACTGGAATTTAACAACCATAAATAGTTTTAGTTATAAGAATTTCAATCTTTCCGCGCAGTTTGAATATACCCATGGTGGTGATATTTTAGGACTAGGCGTTCAAGATTTATTAGAAAGAGGGGTTACTAAAGATACTGAAAATAGAGAAGGCTCATTTATTGTGCCAGGTGTTTATGGCGATCCAGTAACTGAGCAAGCTTTGTTGGATTCAAATGGTAATAAAATACCAAATACCATTCAACAAAATGCACAAAGAACCGTGTTTTCAAATTATTACAACGCCGAAGAACTAAGTGTTTTTGATGGCTCTGTATTCAGGTTGCGTGAAATTGCTTTGGGTTATACCTTTAATAAAGCGAAAAATTCAAGAATACCTTTTGAAACCATGACTTTTACCTTAAGTGGAAGAAACTTATGGTTTAATGCACCAGATTTCCCTAAGTACTCAAATTACGACCCTGAAAACGATAATGGGCTTGGAGATCAAAACGTACCAACTACAAAAAGGTTTGCATTAGGCGTTGCTGTAACTTTTTAATTCATATTTAAAAATTTAAAAGAAAATGACAAAAAAAATATTTTTATTCGCAAGCATCGTATTTAGCATGTTATGTGTTTCTTGCGAGCTGAAAGACTTTGACTTTCAAGACGACCCAAGTAAATTAACACCAGAAGATGTGAGTCCTGACTATTTACTTAATGAAATTCAATATCAGTTTCAATTAATGATGCGAGAGCATGTTAGGAATACGGATGATATTATGCGTTATGAAGCCATGACAGACACATACGCAGCACTTGTTTCAGATGGGATACTAACTTTGGAGTGGTCTACATTGTATAGTATGAGAATTAACGATAAAATTCTTCAAGATTTGGCGGCAGATAATCCTGATTTAAAATTCCATAGTGCGATGTCAAAACTGTTAACAGGCTATGCTACTGTAACTATGGTTGATTATGTTGGTGATATTCCGTTTTCTGAAGCACTTCAAGGTTTAGATATACCGAATCCAAAAACCGATGATAGCGTACTGATTTATGATAGTGTTTTGTCGGATATTGATGATGCCATCACTGATTTTTCTGCAGCAACAGTAAAGCCCTTTACAGATTTGTATTATAATGGAGATAACCAAAAATGGATTGCTTTTGCGCGCTCTCTTAAACTTAAATTATTACTTCAAACCCGATTGGTTAACGCCAATTTTTCAAGTGTTCCAAACATCGTTACCGAAATAAATAATTTAATAGCAAGCGGTGTTACAACGACGGGTGCTGGCGATTTTCAGTTTAAGAATTCTACTGAAATCTCGCCAGATGGTAGACATTTTTACTTTGAAAGAGGGTATTCTTCAAACGGTATGTTTGAATATATTGGCAATTATTTCATGTACATGCTTAAGGATTCCAAATCGGTTCGCGATCCAAGATTGCGTTATTATGTTTACAGACAATCCGGTACAGATCCCGTTGCTACTGGTTTTATAATATGTAGTGGTAATCCAGATTATGACTATTGCTATGTTGGTGATATGTATTCTGGCATAGACCATGGTGATGAAAGAACAGGTCGTGCAGACCGATTTTTAAGGACTATTTACGGCTTATATCCGGGAGGCGGCGCTTTTGATGCAGATAACTTTGTAACCGCAGTACAATCATCAAATTTAGGTGGTGCGGGTATTTTACCGCTTTTATCAGCTTCTTATGTAAAGTTTTTAATGGCAGAATCTGCATTAACATTGGGAACTACTGGAGACCCCGCCGTTCTATTAGAGCAAGGCATTAGGTTATCTATGGATAAGGTTTTGAATTTTGCAACAGTAGATCCAGCTTATGCAGCTACCAGTACCGATGTAAATAATTATGTTGCAGAGGTTATGGCCAACTATGCCAATGCAGCCACAGATGCCGAAAAATTAGACATTATCATTACCGAATCGTATTTAGCAGGGTTTGGGAATTCCATTGCTGCTTACAATGCTTATAGAAGAACAGGCTATCCATCAAATATTCAAGAACCTGTTGATAATGAAAGTGTTCCGTTTCCTAGAAGTTTTCAATATCCAAGTAATGCTTTAAATTCAAATACCTCTTTAACACAAAGAGCCATTACAGAACAAATATTTTGGGATAACAATCCTGCTGGATTCATTAAATAATAACTTAAAAACAAAAATTATGAAACATATATATAAATGGTTTTTTTGTATCCTACTTTTCAGCTGTTCTTCTAATGATAATAATTTGTTAGCAGACCATTCATACCGAGGTGGATACATAGAATTTAAAGAAGTTCCTACAGTCTTTAATTACAACTTTTTAAAGATTGATGATTTTATTATTAATACTCAAGTCATTGATAATAACAAAAATGCCACAAGTTATTCGTTAGCTTTGATGCATAATGGTAATGTAGTGCAAGATTTTATTGTAATCAATTCATTTCCTTCAGATCTTTCTATTGATTTTCCAACCATTCTTAATGCGTTGGGGTTAACTATAGATGATGTGGATGAAACCGATGAATTTAGTTTCGTGGCTACAGTAACCACTCCAGATGGTGTATATTCAGGAGCGGAACCTGATTTTAATAGTTCCACTAACGAAAATGAAGGCGGGGATACCGTTCCTAGGTTGTTGATCAACACCACAAAACAGGCCATGAATTTTACACTTCGCTTTTTTGTGCCACCTCCAAAAAAATTAAGAGGTACCTCGTTTGAAGAACCTATTACAAATGATGCGAACTACACAAGACCTTCGGCTGATAAGGATGTAACTGCTGAATTGTTAAATAATCCAGGGGAACGCCCCGTCATGTATGTGGCAAAAGGAACCGGTGTAGATGATGAACTAGGTTTTAGGACTTATTTTATAAGTACTGGCAATTTTGCTGGGGACGTTGGCTTTATAGACGAACCCATAGGGGTTACAACAAGTACCACTCAAGTAGGGTCTTACCCAGATGGTGTTCAAGGCTATCAAGTTGAGGATGCCGATGGTTTGATTAAGGTTGTATTTGATAAAGTGGTTATTGACCCTGGTGTAAACCCATCAACGGGTATTCAAATTAAGTTTTTCCCTGGTGATACAACTTGGGAAACTACTGATTATATCCACATTTACGTAGAAATTGAAAGAACTGGTGGTGCCATTGAAGTTAGGGATTTATTGGATTTAAAAGCAGAAGCCATTGAAGATATTAAAGGTAGATGGAACACCGTTGGTACCAAGTTTATACAAAATGTGGTGTCTTACACTTTAATTATTGAAGCTGAAGGAAATCAACCAGCTGAAAGGTTCTTTTTTGATGAAATGTTGGTTTTCGTTCCTGAAGAATAGTACATTTTACAATTAATTTAAAAGGGCTGTTTTAAGTTACATTGAAACAGTCTTTTTTTTTGTTTATAACCTGCAACGTTTTTGATAACTTGTAGGGATTTAGATTAGTAAAAAATAGTTTCTAAATATAGCCTTATGAAAACCAGTTTATTAATACTGTTTGTATGTGTTTCAGCAATTATAAACGCTCAAAACCAATTTGATTTAGCCTATCATTTACCTCAAAATGTGAAGTATAATGCAGATATTCCAATACCCGAAAGTGTGCTTGGGCATCAAGTTGGCGAGTGGCACGTCACGCATGATAAATTGGTGGAATATATGAAAGCCTTAAGCAAGGTTTCAAACAGATTCAGTTTAGTAGATAGAGGAAAAACCTTTGAAGGTAGACCGCTTTTGTTGCTTACCATCACATCTCCCGAAAATCATAAAAATATTGAAAGCATCCGAGTAAACCATTTAAAACTGATGGATGCTGATAGTGATAAATTGGATGTAGAATCGATGCCCTTGGTGGTATATCAAGGCTTTTCAATACACGGAAACGAGGCTAGTGGCGTCAATGCCAGTTTGTTGTTAGCCTATTATTTGGCGGCAGCGGAAGGCCCTGAAATTGAGGAGCTATTAAAAAACACCATCGTTTTATTGGATCCTGCATTAAATCCCGATGGCATACAGCGTTTTGCTTCTTGGGTAAATGCCAATAAGAGCGACTATCAAAATGGCGATCCCAACGATAGGGAATACCAAGAAACCTGGCCAAAAGGCAGAACCAACCATTATTGGTTCGATTTGAACCGGGATTGGTTGCCTGCTCAATTGCCAGAATCAAAAGCAAGAATTATTACCTATAATAATTGGATGCCCAATATATTGACCGATCACCATGAAATGGCCACCAGTTCCACCTTCTTTTTCCAACCGGGCATTCAATCCAGAGTACACCCTTTAACACCCAAGGCAAACCAAGAGTTGACCAAGGAAATAGGTAATTATCATGCTAAGGCGTTAAACGAAATAGGCTCTTTGTATTTTACCGAAGAACGCTACGATGATTATTACTACGGAAAAGGCTCGACATTTCCGGACATTAATGGTGCTATCGGGATTTTATTCGAACAAGCAAGTTCAAGAGGCCATTTACAAGAAACCAAAAATGGGATTTTAACATTTCCGTTTACCATTCGTAATCAGTTTAAAACAGCATTATCCACGCTTGAAGCAGGTAAGGAAATGCGAGTGAAGTTATTGAACTATCAAAAGGATTTTTATAAAAATGAACGAAATGAAAATGCAAAAAATATTACAAAGGCTATTGTGTTTGGAGATGAAAACGATGCGGCCATAACCTATCATTTAGCAGAAATTCTAAACCAACATCAAATTAAGTTCAATAAACCAAACGCCGATATAACGATGGATGGCATAACATTCAAAAAAGAAAGCAGCTACATCGTTCCAATAAATCAAACGAAAAGCACCATTATAAAAGCCATTTTTGAAAAAAGAACCACATTTACGGATAGTTTGTTTTACGATATTTCTGCTTGGACCTATCCTTTAGCATTCAATCTAGAGTATGCTGAATTAAAATCAACCGCGAATATTGGAGAAACTATTCAGAATTTAGAACTAAAAAAAGGCAAGGTAACTGCCAAAAGCAGTTATGCCTATCTCATGCCATGGCACGGTTATTACACTCCAAAGGCATTGAACAAAATGCTTGAAAAAGGGCTGCGGGTAAAAGTGGGCATGCAACCATTTTCTTTGGAAAAAGAAGCGTTTGATTATGGAACAATTTTGGTTCCAGTTCAAAATCAAGATTTGAATGAAACGGAACTGTATGATTTTTTAACCAAAGTCGCTCAAGATAGCCATGTCACGATAACCGGTGTTAACACGGGTTTGACCGAAGGTATCGATTTGGGAAGTGCCTCATTTGAAAACATAAAAAAGCAAAAGGTGGCACTATTGGTGGGTGAGGGCATCACGTCTTATGATACAGGCGAAATATGGCACTTGTTTGACCAACGTTACAAGATGCACCTTACCAAATTGGATGTGATGGATCTTGGTAGCACAAATATTTCGGAATACACAACCATCATTATCCCTAGCACCAAAATAAAAATGGATAAAGACACGGTTACTAAATTAAAAACTTGGGTAAAAAGCGGCGGGACACTTATAGGTTATAGAAATGCCGTAACATGGTTATCGTCCAACGATTTTATAAAACTGGATCATGCGGAATCTAAGGTGGACGCAAAAAAAGTAAGTTTTGAGCAAAAGGATGATTTTAAAGATGCACAAGCCATTGAAGGTGCCATTTTTGAAACAGTATTGGATCGATCGCACCCCATAAATTTTGGTTACACCCATGATAAATTGCCCATGTTCAGGGACACCAAAATATTCATAAAACCCGATAGCTCCAGTTATAACAACCCCATAAAATATACTGAAAAACCACTTTTGAGCGGGTATGTTTCAAAACCAAATTTAGATATTTTAAAAGGCACTGTGCCTTTTCAAGCCAAAAAATCGGGGAGTGGAAGGGTTATTGTTTTTACAGACAATACCAACTTTAGGGGGTTCTGGTACGGCACCAATAAGTTGCTAATGAACGCTGTATTTTTTGCTAATATGATGTAGTGTGCAGATAACTTATTTACCGTTTATTGGTTTTCCTGAATGTTTTCGTGGAGTCTTCTAGCAGTTTATTCAATTGTGCAAACTCGTTTGCAGTCAATTCACGGTATTCGCCAACAGGTATATCCAGTTTAATATTCATGATCCGCACCCGTTTGAGCGTTTGTACTTCATAAGTCAAGTACTCGCACATACGGCGAATCTGCCTGTTTAAACCTTGGGTCAGAATAATCCGGAACTCGTAAGTGTTCAGTTTTTCAACCACACATTTTTTGGTGGTTCTGTTCAAGTCCGCAAGCGGAATACCGCCAGACATCCGTTCTATAAAAGTCTGCGAAATGGGCTTGTCCACTTTTACGATGTATTCTTTTTCGTGATTGTTGCTCGCCCTCAGGATTTTGTTTACAATATCGCCATCATCGGTTAAAAGGATTAAACCTTCACTAGGTTTGTCAAGTCTCCCGATTGGGAAAATACGTTTTGGATAGTTGATAAAATCAATGATATTATCTTTTTCCACGGAAGTGTCCGTCGTGCAAACAATGCCCACGGGCTTGTTGAAAGCCAAATAGACAAAGGCTTCTTTTGAATTTTTGATTTCTTTGCCATCTACATGGACCACATCGTTTGGGGCTATTTTTGTTCCCATTTCTGGAACGCTGCCATTGATGGTCACACGGCCGGCTTCAATAAGTTTATCGGCCTCACGGCGCGAGCAATAGCCCACTTCACTTAAAAATTTATTGATGCGTTTTAAATTTTCTTCCATAGCGCAAAGATAGCAAGATTAGCTATGAATAAATTCCTCAATTTGTGAATTAACAGATTTGTCCTTTAGTGAATGTCTTAAGCCTTTGGTTGTAATAAATTTGCTGTTTTCTAAACTGTTTTTAATAAGAATGGCATCACTATATGGAATAATATTATCAGTTTCATCATGGATAATCAAAACTTCAGCATAAACGTTTTCGAGGTTTTTAGCTGTAGAAAATGATTCGTAAGGCCCTCCCAAGCGTTCAATCAATACTTTGTTCAGTTGTAAAATGATATGTTTGTTATAATGCATCATGTTAGTGTACCGTGTCACAACATCGGTGTATTTACAAGGAACTCCAAGTAAAATTAATTTTTGAACACTCTCATTTTGATATTTGGAAATTGAAAAAGCAGTCGCCATCCCGCCCATAGAGTGGGCAATCATCACCGTGGGTCTAAAATGATTGGAAACAACGTTAATAAACTCCGCATATAAAGCCACATTAAAAATGGTGCTTCCAGAATTTCCATGGGCTGGAGCGTCCATTGCCACAACATTAAAATCCTTGTTTTGTAAGTTGATGATTAACTCAGACCATCTGCCAGCATTGCTTTCCCAGCCATGGATTAACAGAATGGTGCCTCTGTTTCCCAACCAGTTATAGGTTGTGATTTCATTGTTTCCATAAAACAAAATTTCTTTGTAAGCTGTTTCCAAAAAAGTAGCCTGTTCATCCGTAACCTGTCCTTTTCTAGGTATGGAAAATAATTCCAGAGCAATTCTAGCAGCCGATTCCGAGGAGAAAAAACTCAAAATATTTAGAAGAAAACCAACAATTTTAGGAAGCATAAATAAAATGTTAAAAAATCAAAAAAATGAAAATCCCAATCTCGATAGCTACCGGGACCAAAGCTTAGTTTTCATAACTCAAAGAGCTACTTCATAGGTTTCTTCTTGATCATACCGCCCTTTAAATCTTTTACAGTGCCCATGATGATAAATGCATATCGGTCAATTTTATCAATTTCTGTCTGTAATTTGGCAAGCTCCAAACGGGTTACAACGGTATAGATGATATCCTTTTCATAGCTTTCGCCATTTGAGCCATAACCTCCTTTGCCTGCATAAATGGTACAAGCGCGCCTCAGTTTTTGGGTAATCATGAGTCTTAAATCTTCATGCTTTTCAGAAACAATGGTAACGCCAACATATTCCTCAACACCATCCACCACAAAATCAACGGTTTTAGCAGCGGCCAAATAGGTTAAAATAGCGTATAAAGCCGTTTCGATAGATAGAATGTAAGCACCCACAGAAAATATCATAATATTTATTAGAAAAAGAACATCACCAATGGTCAATGCTAATTTTCTGCTCAAGAATATAGCCAAAACCTCGGTACCGTCAAGTACGCTACCGCCTCTCATGGCCATACCAATGCCCAAACCTAAAAAGAAACCACCAAATACGGCAATAAGTAATTTGTCGTCAGTTATAATTGGGTAATCAACAAAGTGGACCACTATGGCTAAAATGGCTATGGAAATAAAACTCCGGATTGCAAATTTTAGACTAAAAGTTCGTGATGCCAATACTAAAAATGGGAGATTTACCAAAACCAATAAGTAACTCAAATCTATTTTTGTAACATATTCCAATAACAATGAGATACCCGTAGCACCACCATCAATAAAATTGTTTGGCAACAAAAAGCCTTTTAAACCAAATCCAGCAGAAAAAACCCCTATTAAAATAAATAGATATTCTTTGAGGGCATGCGATAATTCTACTTGAAACCTTCTTACTAGCGGAACAATTTGTCTTTTGCTTACAGCTTTTGAAGGGTGTGTTGATTTAAGCCTTTTCTTGGCAACATCAACTAATATTTTGGCTATAAATGGATTCATTGCTTTTCGTTGTAAGCGGTTATTGGTTTATTTCAATAAGATTAAGAGAGCCATTCTGTTCAGACTTAATATCTAATTGCTCAATAACTCTTTATTTGCTCCAGTTCACAAAAAAGTATTTGATTTTTGCATCGTCTGGAATATGGATGGCTTCAATCTTTAAATCCATGTCAAACCTCAGGTTTGATGGTAATTCTTTTTTGTCTATGGTAAAAGCGGCATTGATGTCATTAACAGAAACCACTACTGAATTGATTAAACTATTTATGCTAGAAATGTTATAGTTTGACGCGATATCTTTAAAAGTACTGATGGACGATACGTTTTTATCCGTGACAAAACGTGGGTCTATAATACGAACGCTTTTAATGACAGAAGTAGAATCGCCAGTTTGTTTTGGCGTCAGTTCCAATAATTGTTTTCCGCCTTTTTCAAAAATCTCAATGGTATTTTCTGTAAACATATTTCCACTTGTAAAATTCACAATAGAATCATTGTTATAAATGATTTTTAGGTCTTTAATTTGTGTGGAATCCGTAAGTAATCCAATGTTTTGTT
>CAXBNH010000025.1:0-16229 GCA_963976905.1 uncultured Algibacter sp. | reverse complement strand
TTGTTGGCATATATATTATATATAAATTTTAAAATCCTCTTTTAAGAGGGCTGCAAAGGTAAAAATTAAAATGAATTATTCAAACCCTAATTCATTAATTTTTAAGAGTTTTCTATATTTATTTTATGTACCATATTATAAGTCTTCTTTTTCCGTTAGATTTACACTTAAATAAAGCTGATTTTTAACCGTGCAAAAAACCTCATTTTCATTCCTTATTATATGTCTGCTTTTTTCTTCGGAACTATTGGGCCAAAACCTGCACCTTAAAATCAACGGAGAAAATGATAATGAAACTGAAGTCATCAATCAACTGGATTACAAAAAGACCCACAAAGATTATATCTCCATTAAAGAGGAAATTGACACCATTCAAAATCAACTTTATAAAATGGGCTATATTGAAAATAAACTAAATAAAATAGACCGATTAAACGATTCCACTTTTACAGCAAACATTCAATTAAAAAAGAAATATAACACCTTATATATATATTATGACAAAAACCTTGTAGATCCTTCAATCTTAAAATCAGTATCCAAAAGTATTTTTGATGAGTACTTTGTAATCGATTTTGAAACTACTGAAAACACCTTGACGTTTATCAATTCCAAACTCACGGAACAAGGATTTCCATTTTCAAAACTTTATTTATCACAAATTAAAATTATAAAAAACAGCTCCCTAAAAGCCGATTTAACCATTACATCAGAACCACAAAAGCGGTTGCTCAACAACATCGTCATCAAAGGGTATGAAAAGTTCCCGAAATCCTATTTAAAACATTACCTAAAAATCAAACCCGGACAAACATTCCATTTAAACGCTATTAAAAAGAAAACCGCTCAGCTAAATGATTTGAGATTTGCCAATGAAATCAAAGCCCCCGAAGTTTTATTTTCAAAAGATTCTACCACCCTATATATGTATGTTGAAAAATCGCAAAGCAATGGTTTTGATGGATTTTTAGGTTTTGGCACCAATGAAGACACCAACAAACTGGAATTTAATGGCTACATAAACCTTAGCCTTATCAATAACTTAAACTATGGCGAAAGTTTTAGGCTACAATACAAAAGCGATGAAAACGACCAAAAGACTTTCAAAGTAGATGCAAGCCTCCCCTATTTGTTCGGTTCGCCGATTGGATTGGATTTACAATTGAACATTTTTAAACGGGACAGCTCTTTTACAACAGTCAATCAATCTGCCAAAATCCATTATCAAATAAACTCGAAACACAAAATAACCACAGGAATTTCATCTATTGAATCCAATAACTTGTTGTCTGAGGTTACCTCACAATCCATAACCGACTATAAATCAAATTATTTCACCCTAGGCTACCAATACATAAAACCCCAAAATTATAATTTGTTGTTTCCCATAAACACGTTTTTAGCTCTTGAAACAGGTTTTGGAAAAAGAAAAACCATCGATACTTCTGAAAAGCAATCCCAATGGTTTTTGGATGCTTTTAAAATAATAGGGCTTAACAACAAAAACAGCGTTTTCATTAGAGCAAACGCAGCCAACATAGCCTCCAAAACTTATTTTGAAAATGAATTATTGCGTTTTGGTGGCATAAACTCTATCCGCGGCTTTGAAGAAAACAGCATATTAGCATCCTTATACGGAGTTATTAATACAGAATACCGTTTTCAACTTAGCAATACCATTTACATCCATTCCATTACAGACATAGCTTCTTTTGAAAACAAACTAACCGATACCAAAGAAAAGCTTTTTAGCTACGGTTTTGGTTTTGGCATCTTAACAAAATCTGGATTGTTAAAGTTCAACTATGCCAATGGCAAAAATGAAAACACGCCATTTAAGTTCTCAAATTCAAAAATCCACATAAGCTTAGTAGCTAATTTTTAGAAAAACCTGAAATTATACAGGGCTTTTTCGTTGAAACACTAAATTTTAACGCTAACTTGTTGTTTATTTAACTTTATATTAAGATTTTTGCAGTGACTAATTCAAATAATTATAACATGAATACTAAGTTAAGTGGAATTCTAACGTTTTTACTAGCGTTTGTCGTGCAAATAACTTTTGCACAAGAAAAGACAATTTCAGGTGTTGTTTCAGATGGTTCTGGTTTGCCACTCCCCGGAGCTACTGTCTTAGTAAAAGGCACCTCACAAGGTACTTCAACAGATTTCGATGGCAACTATTCAATAACAGCTAATCAAGGGGCCTCCCTTGTTTATAGTTTTGTTGGCTACACGACCAAAGAAGTAAAAGTAGGCGCGTCCAATACCATCAATTTACAACTTACTGAAGATGCACAGGCATTAGAGGAGGTTGTTATTACAGGTAGTGCCTCTGGAAAATCAATGAAAGAATTAAGTTTTTCACTAGGACAAGTGAAGAACGAACTTTTAGAGAATGTACCCGCAACTACTGCGGCATCAGCACTTCAGGGAAAAATTTCAGGAGTTGCCATTTCTCCTTCTGGAGGCCAACCAGGAAGTGACGTGTCCATACAGTTAAGAACAGCCAATTCATTGGCAACAGGCCAAGACCCATTAATTATATTAGATGGGGTTATCCTGGAAGGTGGATTAGCAGATATAAACACCGAAGACATTGAGCGCATCGAAGTAGCAAAAGGTGCTGCTGGTGCTTCGCTTTATGGTTCTAGAGCAGCTAATGGTGTCATCCAGATTTTTTCCAAACGTGGTAAATATGACGATAAGATCAATGTAACCTACCGTACCGAAATTGGATTAAAACAGATTTCTTCAAGATATGATTTAGCAACCAAGCACTATTGGAAATTAACACCTGATGGTTCTGCTTTTGATTTAACAACAGGTTCAAGAGAACCAGATGATGATGGTTTAGCAGATAATATCTACCCTGGTGGAACGCTTTATAATTATCAAGATGAAATATTCCAAAACGGTAATTTTAATACGCATTATGCCTCTATTAACGGCGGAAATGAAAAAACAAAATACTTGTTTTCATACCAAAGACTATCAGATGAAGGCATCTACAAATTGGTAGGGAATTACAGAAGGGATAATTTTAGATTAAATCTTGACAATAATCTGTCTGAAAAAATTAATGTAAAATCAACATTTTTTTACAGCAATTCCGATAGAGATGCTGCTATAAATTCCGGAACAACCATTGGCGTACTGTTCCCCGCTTTAATCACGGAGCCCATATACGATTGGAAAGCACCTAATGAAGAAGATGGTAGCCCATACAATTATGACAGCAACATTTACGATCCTAACATATTCAATCCTTTATATACTTTAGCCAATAACGATAGAACGGAAAAAAGAAATAGGGTTTTAGGTAGTGTCTCGATGGACTATAAAGTACTTCCGTGGATTACTTTAAACGGGCAATACTCATTTGATTATGAAAACAATACTTTTCAGAACTATATACCTAAAGGCTATCTATCCCAAGATCCTGATGGACAAGCTCAGAACATCGGTTTCATTCAAAGGTCAAACTTTAATGGTAGAGCACAAAACATAAGATTCAATGCATTATTTAGTGATTCTTTCGGTGCTGATGATGCTTTTAATTTGAATTTCCGTTTAAGCTACCTAAACGAAAGGTATGAAAACGAATTTAATGATGCCCAAGGTTATAACCTATCCGTATCTGGAATTAGTTCCCTTGACAACATTAAAGACAAGCCTTCCATTTCATCTGCATCAGAAGAAATTATAACAGACAGTTATTTTGCCATTGCAGATTTTGATTACAAAAAGAAATACATATTTAGTGGAGTAGCAAGACGTGAGGGTTCTTCCTTATTTGGTCCTAATACCAGATGGGCCAATTATTTTAGAACAAGTGCTGCGTATCGAGTTACAGAAGATATAGAAATATCTGGAGTGCAAGAATTAAAGTTAAGAGCATCCTACGGAACCGCTGGTATCAGACCTTCTTACGAAATGCGATTTGAAACCTTTCAATTACGCAATGGTAATGCTACCAAGGAAACCTTGGGTAATGATAACTTAAAACCAGCAAAAACGGGCGAATTGGAACTAGGTATCAATATAGATTTCTTAGATAGGTTTAGCTTTGAATTCAACTATGTGAAATCAAAAACAGATGACCAAATCTTAAGAGTTCCATTATCAGCAGCTACCGGCTATAAAGCACAATGGCGTAATGCGGGTCAAATTGATGCCACAACCTATGAGGCCTCATTGAATTATGATGTCATTACCAATGAAAATTTCTCATGGAACCTTGGCGTTGTTTGGGATAAATCCAAACAAAAAATCAGTCGTTTGGATGTACCTGCGTACCTTACCGGTCCTGGCACTCAAGAAACTGCAATTTTCAGGATTGAAGAAGGTCAAAATTTCGGATCTATGTATGGTAATGATTACATAAGATCTTTATCTAATTTACCTTCTGGTTTAGACCCTAATGACTATGTTGTAAACAGTTTTGGATACGTGGTAGACGCCGCTACAGAATCATCCGCAGTAAAAAGAGTAGATGAATCTGGAAACACCTTTTTTGTCATTGGAGATATTACCCCAGATTTTAGAATGGGTATAAATTCCACATTCAAATATAAAAATCTATCGCTTTATACGCTTTTTGATTGGAAAAAAGGCGGAGATATTTACAACAAAACTAAGCAATGGCTTTATAGAGATAGAAGACATGTAGATGTTACCAATGGTGCTGCTCAAGGCATCCCAGCCATTTTCTTTGATGGTACTTCTGGCCTATATAACACAAATGTGCCTAGTTCTGCATTTGTTGAAGACGGCTCCTTTGTGAAATTAAGAGAACTTTCCATTTATTATACATTGAAGGGAAATACTTTAGGTAATATTGGAGACTATTTAGAAAGCGTCAAATTTGGCTTTGTTGGAAGAAATCTAATTACTTGGACTAAATATACAGGCTTCGACCCTGAAATCACGCACCAAGCAGAATCTAGCAGATCTGACTTGACAACCAGGGACACGAATGGTATTGGTAATGATGACAATACGCCTGGTGGTGATCCAAATATCTTTAAAGTAGATAATTTCCCTTATCCTACTAACAAGACGTATAGCTTTTCGGTACAAGTAAACTTTTAAAAAAAATCAAAATGAAAACATTAAAATTTAACATACTATATGTGAGTTGTATACTCATGTTTTTCTCTTGTGCCAATGAAATGGATCAAGTAGAAAACCTTAATAACCCAGATAAAGACCAAGTACTAGCTAATGGTTCTGACTTAATTAGCGTAATTGGCGGGGGCTATGTGTCTTGGTGGCAAGCAAACAATCAAGACCTTTATCCTGCTTTAGCTGTTGCAGGAGACATTGCCACCTGTTCATGGGGGAATTTTGGAATGAACATTTTATCAAATGAACCCAGAAACCCTGTACTTAATTCAGCATCATGGTCTGATTTATCGGTTCTTGAACAACCTTGGCAAGGCAACTATGCAGCTATATCATCAGCAAATGATGTGCTCGGTGCCATAAATAACAATGATATTACCTGGATGGTTGATGGCGAAGATAAAACGCCTATGGTAGCTGCGGCATCTTATTTTTTAAGAGGTATTTCTTATGGTTATTTAGGGCTTCTTTTTGAAAAGGGTTTTGTTGTGGATGAAAACACGGATTTAACACAATCCCTAACTTTTGCTACTTATTCAGAACTTATCGATCAAGCGGTAACAGATTTGGATGCTGCAATAACTATTGCCAATAGCAATGTTTTTGAGATACCAGATAATTTAATAAATGGTGTAGAAATATCTGATGCTGATTTAATCAAATTATGTAATTCTTTCAAAGCTCGGTTCATTGTGCAATCCGCGAGAAATTTAACTGAAACCAATGCTATTGATTGGGATAACATCAAAACTTTAGCAGAAGCAGGAATAACCGAAGACTTTGGACCTATTGGAGATAATGGTATCACTTGGTGGACCAACGCAAATGTATTAATGGATTCCCCTAACGGATTTGCAGAATTTGGAGGACGTTTGGATATGCGTATTGTGCATTTATTAGACCCTAACCAGCCTGAATTTTTCCCAGCAGCAGCAGGATCTGTATTAACGAATCCTCAAATGACCACGAGTGATGCTCGAATTGGCAGTGGCAAAGATTTTGAGTTCAGACCAGATATTTTGTTTTCATCAGGCAGAGGAAGATTCCATTTTTCCCATTACATACACATTCGTTTTTTGAATGACCCTAATTTTTCTGATGGTGCAGACTCAAAAAAAATGCAAACATTTATGCTTGAAGACAACAGACTATTATTAGCTGAAGCTAAAGCAAGACTTGATGAAGTCGGTGACGCCGTTTTAGATGTAAACGCTAGCTCTAGGGTTACCCGTGGCAATTTAGCACCGTTACTTATAACCGCTCCTAAAGCAGACGTATTGGATGCTATATTTTACGAACGATACATAGAGTTATTCAATACAGCCGTAGGAAGTGGTTTTTTTGATAGACGAAGAACAAACCAATTGCAAGTTGGTACATTTAGACACTTACCTGTTCCTGCTACCGAATTGCAAGTATTATCAGAAGACTTATACACATTAGGTGGTGTTACCGCAGATCCAACGGGCGTTGTTCCTCATTATAATATTAATGCTGCTCCTGCAAGAACGAACGATAACAATATCCCTACTTTTAATTAAAATAAAATTTAATACTATACAATCAAAACCACCTCCATATTGAGGTGGTTTTTTTATACCTTTGCCCCATGCAAGAACAAACACAAATTTTTGGTATCAGAGCCGTTATAGAGGCTATTAACGCAGATGAAACCATTGATAAAGTATTCCTTCAAAAAGGATTGAAAGGCGAACTTTTTAGCGAACTGGAATCGTTATTGAACAGAAGCGCTGTCAATAAATCTTATGTGCCCGTTGAAAAACTTAACCGATTGACAAAAGGAAACCATCAAGGGGCTGTAGCTCAAATTTCGCCAATTGCTTTTCATGATATTGAAAATCTTGTGATGAGCGTTACAGAATCTGGAAAAACACCGCTGTTTTTATTGCTAGACCAACTAAGTGATGTGAGGAATTTTGGTGCTATCATCCGTACCGCAGAATGTACCGGTGTTAATGGCATTATTGTTCAGAAAAAAGGCGGCGCACCTGTAAATGGCGATACCATTAAAACAAGTGCTGGTGCCGTTTTTAAAATCCCTATTTGTAAGGTTGACCATATTAAAGACGCTGTGTTTTACATGCAAGCGTCTGGCATAAAAGTCATTGCCGCTACAGAAAAAACAGACAATATGGTCTATGATGTGTCTTTTAAAGAACCTTGTGCCATCATTATGGGTTCTGAGGACAGAGGCATCAATCCTTCTATTTTAAAAGTGGTGGATGATAAAGCAAAACTCCCTTTGCTTGGTGACATTGAATCTTTAAATGTATCAGTAGCCTGTGGTGCTTTTTTATATGAAGCGGTTAGGCAAAGACGAGATTAGATTTTTAGACTTTTTAGACTTTTTAGAAAATTAGACTAAATAGAATTATTATTTGATAATTATTTTGAAGCATCCTTTTTGTAAGTGTAATGTATAACGGATGGCTCCTGCTCTATATCTGGCTCAATAGATTCTATAAAATTACCATCTTTATCAAAATATTTCAAAAACGGGTCATCATCTGCATTGAAATGCTCTTGTTCCCAAACATACTTTTTGGGTTTTGCTATTGCTTTTCTAAAAAACAAAGCGAATAAAAACCCAGTAATCAATCCAGATAAATGCCCTTCCCATGAAATCCCTTCCTCAATGGGCATGGTGTACCAAATCATACTTCCGTAAACAAAAACCACCAATAACGATAACGCAACAAGCCTGTAATGTTTTGCAAATACCCCTTTAAAAAAAATAAAACTTACCAATACATAAATAAGGCCGCTGGCACCTATATGATAGGATGGCCGGCCTATACACCATGTTAAAAACCCAGAAATCAAAATCCCAAAAAGCAATACTTTCCATGCGATTGAGCGATAAAAATAAAACAAGGCCATAGATAGCACAAAAAGCGGTATGGTATTGTGATAAATGTGAGATATACTGCCGTGAATAAACGGACTAAAAAGAATACCACGCAGCCCTTTTAAAGTTTGTGGATACACGCCAAATTTACTTAAATTGAAACCAAAACGGACTTCAAACCAAAACACCAACCAAATAATAAGCACAAATAATACAGGGTATATAATCACACCCGTGGTAAATTTAAAATGACTTAGTTGGTCGGTCTTTTTCATAGAAATAAAGATAACAAATAGTTGACCACTTTTCACTTAGTGCTAAATTGGCAGACAAGCGCGTGAGGGATTGAAGCAAGCTACCGTGTAGCGCGTAAAGCTTGACCCCGATTTTTTCGGGGACACGCCCAAAAATAAAACTAAATAATAATGAGATTCCTGTTTTCACAGGAATTGGTTAATTTTACACTATGAACGAACCTTTAGCAGAACGATTACGGCCAAAAACCTTGGAAGACTATGTGAGCCAAACGCACTTGGTGGGCGCTCAAGGCGCATTGACTCAGCATATCAAGCACGGCTTAATCCCGTCCATGCTATTTTGGGGACCTCCAGGAACAGGAAAAACAACGCTTGCCAATATTATTGCCACAGAATCTGGCAGACCATTTTACACCTTAAGTGCCATAAATTCTGGGGTCAAGGATATTAGGGACGTGATTGAAAAAGCCAAACAAAGTGGTGGCTTGTTTACCACAAAAAACCCGATTTTGTTTATTGATGAAATCCATAGGTTTAGCAAATCGCAACAAGATTCGCTGTTGCAAGCAGTTGAAAAAGGTTGGATTACATTGATTGGTGCTACTACTGAAAACCCCAGTTTTGAAGTGATTCCAGCGCTTTTATCACGTTGCCAAGTGTATATTTTAGAATCGTTTTCTAAAACGGACTTGGAAACGCTATTAAACCGTGCCATTGAACATGACACCTATATCTCCCAAAAGGATATCACACTAAAAGAAACATCAGCATTGTTGCGATTATCGGGTGGCGATGCCAGAAAACTTTTGAATATTTTTGAATTGATCGTAAATTCCGAAGCGTCTGACAAAGTGATCATTACAGACGAACTTGTTCTTCAAAAAGTTCAAAACAATACGGTACGCTATGATAAAACGGGCGAACAACATTATGATATTATTTCGGCATTTATAAAATCCATTCGTGGCAGCGACCCCAATGGTGCCGTTTATTGGCTGGCACGTATGATTGAAGGTGGCGAAGATGTAAAATTCATTGCCCGCCGATTGCTCATTTCTGCTAGTGAAGATATTGGCAATGCCAACCCCACCGCTTTGGTAATTGCCAACAGTACGTTTCAAGCGGTTTCTACGATTGGATATCCGGAATCCCGTATTATCTTAAGTCAATGCGCCACGTATTTGGCCTGTTCTCCAAAAAGCAATGCAACCTATGCTGCCATTGGGAAAGCACAGCAGTTGGTAAGAGAAACGGGGGATTTATCAGTACCATTGGAACTGCGAAATGCACCTACAAAGTTGATGAAAGAATTAGGCTATGGCGATAATTACAAATACGCCCACAGCTACGAAAACAATTTTGCTAACCAAGAATTTTTACCTAATACTATTACAGGAACGCCATTTTATGAACCTGGCAATAATGCTCGTGAAAATGCCCATCGGGAGTTTTTAAAGCAACGTTGGAAGGATAAATATGGGTATTAGCTTGGCTATTGGCAAAAATTTAAAACTTAATATCCAGTTCTTCTTGTTTTAAAACATTGTCTTCATAATATTCTAAAATCCAATTGGTCCCTTTTTTGTATAGCGTTGCATTTTTATTTTCTACCAAAAACACATCAGCAATACCCGTTTTTTTGATTTTATAAACCACTTTGGGCGTGCTATCTACCAATTGAAATCCATTGTCTATGGCTTGCGCATACAAAACACCCGTTGATTTTGTCGTTGAAACCTTATCTTCTAACATTGGGGTTTGTGTTACAACTACTGTTGGCATTGTTTCTTTAACAGCCTCTACTTTTGGTTGTGGAACAGATTCAACAGCTTCTACCTCTTTTTCCTTTTTAAGATTTTGAATTTCTGCTTTTAATTGCTGGATTTCTGCTGCAACCTCATTTTTTGCCGCTGGAGCTTCTAGAGCAAGAATTTTTTGATTAGGTTCATATTTATAATTCAAAGCTTCTATAGAATTAAAAGCATTCCTCAGTGCTTCGTTATACGCCTTTTCATATTCTTTTTCTCTACTTTCTCCAATTTCGGAAGTATATACAGTCCTGTCATTACAATCTTTTAATTGAACACTTAACTTTGTTTTAAACATCCCCGAATCCTTTAAAACATTTGCTTTCAGACCTAAACACCTGTTTACAAGTAAGTCTTGGGGGTAATCTTCGCCTTCAATAACCGCTTCAAAACCGTATTTTTCAAAAAGAAATTGGGTCAATTCATTTAATCTGTATTGATTGGGCTCATTTAAAAAATCAAATTTTTCAGCAATAACAATGTATTTATAACTGTTCAGATTGGATTGGGAAAAAACGCTTGTTGCCATCAAGCAAATAGCTAATATGTAAATAAACTTAGTTTTCATTTTTATTGAATATATAGTTAAAACCTAATTGTAAAGATACACTTTGTGCATTATATATGTTTTGATATTCCAAAAAATTATCTGCCATAAGATAAAAATTGGCATTTCCCAAATGTGCAGAAATCCCCAAACCAATATTTTTAAACGAATACGAATCTATGGTATAAGTGGCCTTAGCACTTAAACCATTGAACACGCGTCTGTAATAATAGGCGGTTAATGCCAATTGAGTGCCTTTTGGTCTGTTTATGGCATAAAGTTGTGCGCCCACCCTATTTTGATAGCCTTCTTCTTGCAAACAATCACAGGCCTCAAACTGCTTTTTCCCAAATGAATAATTGAGCGATGCATTTAACTTTACGGGGCGCCAAGTGGTATATTTGGTAAGGGTGGTATCTACGGTAAACAACTCTTCAAAATCCTCTTCTATCTGGCTCCAATAACCATCTGCGGTTTGGTTATCATCGGCTTCTGGGAAAAGCGGGTCGATGCCTTCAAAAGCATATTGATTGTCCAATTTATAATTTTCAACATCTTTGCTATGCCTAACAAAACCAACATCCAGTAAACTGGCATCTACCATCCATTGTTTTGTTAATTTATAGGTAAAACCAATATCAAAACCTAAACCCAGATTGCCGCCAAGTAAAAAACGGTTTTTCAAGGTTTTAACATCGGTTTTTATTTCTGAATTTTCATCGTTTAATAAACTACTGATACCTGAAGTTCTCAACTCCAGGTCTAAATCGAAAACATGGTTGTAAACATTGTTATTTCCTGGTGTTGTAATAAAGCTACCTTTATTTTTTGTGGAACTGACATTTACAATACTGGAATAAATTTTCCCTCTAACCCCATAAGTAAATCGCTCATTAACCTTTTTATTGAAACCCAAATGAAACACGGAAATCACCTCGCCTCTGAAATTCAAATCGCCCACATCAAAACGTCTGTTGATATTATTTTGATTGCCCTCGTAAGCTAGAATGGCATAATCTTTAGGGACATATGAAATAAAATCAAATTCTTGATAAAGCCCGAAACTCAAATATTTATTTTTATCATAACTGCTGCCAAAAGCAAAACCACCCGATAAAATTTCCAATTGTTCATTTACCGTATAAAAATCGTGGGGCGTCATACCATAAATAGCGTTTTTAAGTTTCGTGTTGAAATTTACACCATCATCAGCAAAAATATCATAAACCGTAGCGCCAGATGCCCCTACATTTATATGGATATGCGACAATAGTGGGATGCCAAAATACCAATCGTTTTTTACCTCACCTCCAGGGTTCAACATCAAAGCTTGTGGTATTTCTGAAAAGCCATAAAGAATTTGCTTGTTTTGCGAAAAAGACAAACAGGACACGAGCAATATAAAAAAAGTGGTTTTGCCCATAGTTACCTTTGATAATTAAAGTAAAAAACACCTTTAGATTCTAAGTGGATGCTCCCCAAAGCATTGTTGTTAATTGGTGCTCCAGCGAGCATGGTCAATGTAAATACAAGTTTGGTAGTTTGCTTTAAAGCATCTAAAGAAGAGCCTTCAAAAACCTCTGTATGGCTTGAAATGACATCTTTATTTGTTGACGATGCCGGAGCACTTGTTATAAAACTATGCTGAAGTTGGTTTGCGCTATCTAAAAAATCAATTCGTAAATTATAGGCCCTATTGATGGAGTTTGTGGTTTCTAAAACAAATTCCGTTTTAATCAGGTTATTGTTTACAAAGTCATTATTAAAAATTGCAATATCAACAAAATCTTGAACTGTTGCTACTTCGCTCCCTCCAACAAAAAAATCGGCCGCAGGAGCATCAAAATAAATCAAACTAGATTCCAAAACGGGCGAAACCTCAAAATCGTTGGCTTGATTGAAATCTACATCTTTTGTGCAGCCTAAAAAGCCAAGGTTTAAAACCAATAATACGAACAAATTGGAAAAGCTATTTTTAACCATAGATGATATTAACGGAGATTCCCATGTAATAGTGTGCTTTAAAGATAATCTTTTAACTGGATTAAATTACTGATTTGCTTAACCTCAACATCTGAATTGGCTCTGTTCGTGCCAAAAAATATAACATCCATGCCCACACCCAAGGCCCCTAATATATCGGCCTCAAACCCATCGCCTATCATAATACTCTGTTCGGCTTTGGCATTTGCTTGGCTTAATGCATAATTGAATATTTTAGGGTTCGGTTTCTTTACACCAATACTTTCCCCATTGGTAAAGGTTTTAAAATAATGCTGAATATTGGATTTCTCTAGCTTTTTACTTTGAATCTCATGAAACCCGTTTGAAATGATATGAAGATTGTATTTTTTTTGAAGATACTCCAATATTTCAATTGTGTTTTCATACAAATGATTGTTAGTGGTCAAATGCGTAATATAATCTTTGGAAAGCATATCGATCATTTCTGGTTCAACGGTATAACTAACCGCAACAAAAGCATCATGTAACCTTCTGAAACGCAGTACTTCTTTATCTATTTTTTCATCTCGGTAGAGTTTCCAATAATTAAAGTTAATAATGATGTAATGGTGCAAAAATATATCTATATCAACCTTAATGGCATGAATCTCAAATATAGTCTTAAAAGTCAATGCTGAATTTCTATCAAAATCCCAAAGCGTATGATCTAAATCAAAAAACACATCGGTAATGCCCTCAATCTTCATTTGCCAATTCCAATATCATATTAAACAATTCTTTAAACCCCTTCCAGCGCTCCGAATCGCTAAACGTATAATTATGAAAAATGGGTACAAACTCGCCATTAACCGCTTTTATGGTTTGTATCAATTCATTTAAAACCTTCTTTTTATCCAAAAGGGAATGTGTTTTTAGCAAAGCATAGTCCATAAGGTGGTACGGACAGATTTTTAATGGTGTTTGCACTTCATAATCTAAATCATAAAACAAAAAAGGTGTGCAAGAGCCTGCCCTAAAACCAATATGGTTGATATAGCCCATGGTATAATCTTCTTTTATTTCAAACTCTACAAGATGCCTGTATGATTCTGGAAAGTTAAGTCGGGAATAAGATTGCCTAGAAGCATTTAAAGAGGTATTGATAATGGCTTCCATCTGCACTTTTTCCTTTTTTAAAATGGCCATATTATCAATACCAAAATAAGATATTTTCAATCCTACTTCACAATAATCTGCGACTTGCTTTATAAGAGATACAAATTTTTTCTTGTTCACATTAATGCCCTTATCGTAAGTGGAATAATCGCCAATTAAGAAAAAAAACACAAATTTATAATTGCTGTTTTTTTGCCTGTTGATAATGTATTTAAACGTATCAAAAGGATCATGTTTAAGGCCTAAAATGACCATGTATCTATTATAAAGCCTTTTGAACCTTAATCGAAACACATCCCTAAGCGTGCCCCCAAAAGTCCTCATAATACCTTTTTGATAAAAATTGTAGGCACTTGGCACATCTATCACAGGTTTTATACGATAGGATTTTTTAGCAAATTGATAATCTGGAAATTGATTTTGTATGGCTTCTTTAAATTTATACGCCCAAATATCCACAACTGGTTGGTGCAAAAAACCATGCTTAAAAGCAATACTTTCTGTGGCCACATAACGCCCATAATCATCCTTTACATGCGGCAAATACTCTTCATATCTAGATAACAAATAAAAAGATGCGGCAAAAATATCAAAAGGCAAGCCGCTTTTGTCCCCATTAAAAAAGAAGCATTTGGTATCATCCCAATCGTGGATATTAATCTCAACATCAGACAAACCCTGCTCAAACAACAAATCGTGGCTTTTTATAAAAAACTCATTGCCCAAATGCTGTTTGGTGTACGACATTTTTAAGCTATCATGGGCAATAAACTCTTCAATTTTACTTGTAAAAGCAACTTCAAGACCCAAAACCCGAGTACAAATATGTTTAAAAACGTACTTTAATCGAGGGGTTATTTTATGTGTGTAAACTAATAGCATTTTTAGTAGTCCGTTTTCAGTTAGCAGTCTTCGGTCATTGGTCTTCGGTCATAATAGATTTTCATCTGCAAAACTAAAGTATGCCTTTTCTGTAACAATTAAATGATCCAGCACTTTAATGTCCAAACTTTGTGCACCCAATTGCAGTTTATTGGTTATTTGCTTATCGGCCTCACTTGGTTTTAAAGTACCTGACGGGTGGTTATGCGCCAAAATCAACCCCGTAGCTCCAACTTCAAGAGCGTTTTTAAGCACCAAACGCACATCTACCAAAGTACCTGTAATGCCGCCTTTGCTCAATTGCATTTTCTGGATGACCTTATTGGAATTGTTCAAATAAACGATCCAAAACTCTTCATGTTCCAACTCACCAATTATGGGCTGCATCAATTCAAAAACCGATGCGCTGGAGGTTATGGTCTTTTTTTCAAGAGCCTCTTCTCCCCTACGGCGACGCCCTAATTCCAATGCTGCGGCAATGCTTATGGCTTTTGCCTCACCAATACCCTTAAATGCCATCAATTGTTTTATAGACAGTTTCCCTAGGTCACTTAAATTATTGTTAACGCTTGCCAAAATACGTTTGCACAGTGCCACAGCGCTTTCATTTCTGTTGCCAGACCCTATCAAAATGGCAACCAACTCGGCATCACTTAAAGCCGACCTTCCTTTATCTCGAAGCTTTTCGCGAGGCTGGTCATCATTCGACCAATTTTTTATTGAAAAGGAAGGCTGTTTTTCTTGCATTGGATAAATCTACATATTTTTTCGTTTTTAATGCAATCAGCAACAAAAAATTAATACCAATGCTTTTGAAGAACCTAAAGGTGTGTGTGTTTTTAAAATAGACCAAAGTCTCTATAACCAATATTGCTCTATTTTGTTTAAAATGGATTACAAGAACCAAACTATGTCTATAAAAATCAACCATTTTACTTTTTTTAGTTTAGTTTTACAAAACCAACCATTTAAAGCAAGGCCATTGAAAGCATCATACACAATACACGAAATTAATGATATTTTAAAAGGCGAACTCATAGGAAACACCACGCAACTTATTGAAGGGCCTGAGCAACTTAAAAAAGCCAAGAACAATCAAATCACCTTTATTGGAAGTGTGAAATATATTAAACTTTGGGACGCATCTGAGGCTTGTGCCGTTATTATAAATGATAATTTAACTTTAGAACCCGGCGATAACAGGGCGATTATAAAAGTGAAAAATGCCGATTTGGCCATGGCCAAAATATTGGAATTGTTCAATCCGCCACCACCTGTTTTTGAAGAACAAATACACCCAACAGCCGTAATACATGATACGGCCAAAATTGGTGGCGATTGTAAAATAGGTGCCAATTGCTACATTGGGAAAGATGTGGTTTTAGGAAACGGCGTTATTTTATACCCTAATGTTTGCGTTTTTGATGAAACAACCATTGGTAACAACACCGTGATTTGGTCTGGCACTATTATTAGGGAACGATGCATTATTGGCAGCCATTGTATTTTCCATACCAATGTGAGCATTGGTGCTGATGGCTTTGGCTACCGCCCCAGCGAAGATGGACGTGGCTTGGCTAAAATACCTCAAATAGGCAATGTAATTATTGGCCATTATG
>CAXBNH010000024.1:0-16234 GCA_963976905.1 uncultured Algibacter sp. | reverse complement strand
TAAAAATGGGTGTGCATGTGGCGGTTACAAGTAGAACAGAAGCCAAAGCAATTAGTGCAGCCAATACGTTAATGGATGATAGGTCTACGGGAGGAAAAGCGATTGGTATTGAGGCCGATGTTAGAGATTTTGAAAGTCAGCAAAAAGCCGTTGAAACCGTTATAAAACAGTTTGGCCAATTGGATATTGTAGTAGCGAATGCTGGTATTGGGCATTATGGTAGTATTGAGGATATGTCTATCGAGCAATGGCAGGAAACCATTGACACCAATTTAACTGGGGCTTTTTACACCATAAAAGCAAGTGTGGAGGCCTTGAAAAAATCAAAAGGCTATTACATTACTATTTCCAGTTTAGCAGGCACTAATTTCTTTGCAAATGGGTCTGCCTATAATGCGAGTAAATTTGGACTTACAGGGTTTACGCAAGCGGTGATGTTGGATTTGAGGCATCATGGCATTAACGTGAGTACTATTATGCCTGGTTCTGTTTCTACTTATTTTAATGGAAACATACCAAATACAGATGATGCATGGAAAATCCAAATTGAAGATATTGGCGAATTGGTGGTTGATTTACTAAAAATGAACCCCAGAACCTTACCAAGTAAAATAGAAGTGCGCCCATCGATGCCTCCTAAAAAATAGTTTGATTTTATATTGAGTGCTGTCATTCCTGCGAAGGCAGGAATCCGATTTTTAATACTAAAATGCCAAACAAATTTTGAATAAAAATTTAGAAATAATCGATTTGAATACTGCTCTAGTTTTTTACCAGTTTTTTATTGGCAATTAAAGTGTTATCAGTATAAAATTTGGCAATGTAAAAACCTTGTTTCCAAGTGCTTATGTTTATTTGGAAATATTCAGAATTTTCTACTGTATAGGATGCTATCGTTTTACCATCCATACTGATGATATCTAATTTTAATGCCGTATTAAAAGTGCTTTCAAATTTAAAATTTATAAGCGCGTTTGATGGGTTTGGGAAAACGGAAATACTAAAATCATTGGCTTCACTTACAATACCTTCAACTCCTAAAGTAGAATAATTGATGGCCCAAGTTACGGTATAAAAATGTGTGGTTTCGTGGTTGTCCAGATCAATTAAAGTCGTGGCATCATAAACAACAGTGGTTAAAGTATTTATGCCTTCAGTTAAATCGGTTTCTTCAACAGATACATCGGTTTCATTATTTGCAAAATTAGAGGCATTAAGTGTCCAAACAGTTTCTAAACTGTTTGTTGTGGTATTGATTAAATTCAGTTGAAAATTTAAAGGAAAGCTTGGGTTTTCAACCGAAGTGTCATTTGGTAAATAAGAATCGATAGGCGAAACTAGCGTATGTATTTTTTCAACCATGCCTTCTTTGCAAACGGAACAGAAAGGTTTATTTAATAACTCCATTTTACAGTTTAAATGACGAGGTTTATACCAAGTAGCGGCAACTCCAGAAGTTCCGTGTGGGTAAATGCCGATACTATTGGTACCTATCCAATTTTTCCATTTTACTAAATTGGTATTGGTTTCTTGAGTCATGTTTATGGCTTCTCCTACATATAAATCCCCAGCATAATATTCATCTTTTAAATCAAATAAAGAATGTCCTAATTCATGTATGGCAAGGTCATATCCTGAAAGGGAAGCCATAGGGAACTCGCCACCAGTACCTCCGTAAGACGTGGTGTTGACTAAAATAAGCGCTTGGTCATAATTCGGGAAATTATCTGCTAAAGCTGAAATTATTTTTGCTTCTGCACTCGCAGCATCAGCATAATCTATTCCATAAAACAAATATCTGTGATAGCCAAAAGCATCAAAAGTGGCATTAAAATAAGTATCTACAAAAGTTGGAGTGATACCTGTTTCATTAGTATCTATAGCCGTTGCAGGATGGTCTGCCCCACTTTGGTTGGAGGGGACTTTAATAGCGTAAATATTAAAATAATCCGCATATTCTAAAAAAGGCGATTGGCTAAACATAGCATTTGTAAAATTAGTAGCGTCTGTTATGAATTTATCCAATTCCCCCACTTGATAGCCTTCGCTTAAAATAACCAAGTTTATTCTTTTATCATCATCTCCAGTATTTTCAATAGTTTCTACATCAAATATTTGAGCAGAAGCGCACAAGTTGAGCAACAAGGATAATATGATGAATAAACTATTTTTCATTTAATAAATTTGGGTTTTTATTAAAGGTTTTTCCTGATTTTCAAAAGTAGCGAAATCATGGATACTGATGTATTTTGTATTAGGTTTTAATTGTATGCGTATGGAGAATTGAATGCTGTCCAAACTGATTTGTTTGCGTTGAAAAGCATTGGAACCATTAAGGTATTCGATGTTTTTTGATAAAGGGTTTTTTATGACGGAACGTTCCAAAACTTTTGATTTTTTATCAAGTTGAGCACAGATTAAATCGCCATAATCCCCAACAGTATTGGCTTTGGTGTTTTTTAATTTGCCATCTGTAACAATCTTATTTAAAAATCGAATGCTCCTATGGCCATCCGCAGTTTTCTTGATGCTATAATTCAAAAAAATGATTTTAGGGGGAATTTCAATTGAAGCTTGAGTGGTTTCAATATTTTTATGGCTTCCACAGGAAACGAAAAGGCATAGAAGTGCAAATGTGTTTAAAATAGAGATTCGTTTTCTGTTGATTTTCAAAACATTAAAAATTAGTAAAAATGGAGTTTGTGATTTTTTTGTAAAGTTAAGGATTAAATGCTCAGTTGAAAATATTTAACAAAATCCCTATCAGGGTTTTAAACCCTGATAGGGATGAAGTTTAATCAATATTAATTCTCGTCCCTTCACTATGGCTGCTAAAATCAGGCGCATACATACTTTGAATGGTAGTAATGCCATTGCTCATATGCCCTGCGTTGTTCACGCGTAAATCATATTCAAAGACATAGATGCCTTTTGGTAAATAGTCAAAAAAGAAATTGGTTGAGGCATCTTTAGTACTTTCATAATAGCCCAAACCATCTTGCCATTTGTATTCCGAAATCACGTTTACGGGTTCTAAACCAGAAGCACGCATATCTTTCATGTGTAAAAATTCCATGTTTCTATCGCTTCGTAATTCAATACGGACACGCACCAAATCGCCGATTTTTAAATGCGTATTTTCTGTGATTTCCGAAATTTCTTCGCCAGTTTCGGTATTTGTTTTTAGAAATAATTTTTTCTTTAATTGAAGCGGTGTTTCAGCTGAAGTGATTTTATCCAAATCCTCAAAATATTGCCAGTATAAAGCGCCCCAAGCAATGCCATTGCCTTTTTTAGTGATTTTTACTTCGCCCATTTCAGATTTGATTTCAGATGCATTCCAAGACGTTTTATAGTAACCAGTTCCTGCTTCTACTTTAACATCTTCTAATTTTGAAGGCTCAATTTTATGTCCGCCCAAAACCACATCCACCATATCAGTAACACTCAACCAATCGCTGCCCTGTAATAATAACGCATATATGGCTTCGGTAGTGGCTTTGGTGGTTTTCCAGCGGTTGGTCTGTTTGTTTTTAAGTAACCATATTTTTAGGTTGTCGATGGTTTCAACATCATTCTCAATTTCAGAAAACGCTTCAATTAGTAACGCTTGCGTTTCAATAGGCGCTTGGTACCAAAACCAGGAATTGGTGTTTGATTTCCAGTACATACCCAATTCTTCTGAAGTAATACTTGTTTCTTTTAAAGAATTCAGAATTTTAGCGGCTGTTTTTTCATCATCATTTCTATGGGAAATTAAAGCCATCAATCCTTTGGAATATAATGAACGGCTCAACCAATAGTTTTGGATTTGCGTTTGGTAATAAGCGATAATTGTTTCAACTTCTTTTGATTTTTTAATCTCCGGGAAAAAACTACGCATGTATAAATAATGCAATTGCGTGTAGCTTAAATGATCTTGGCTCAAATCTATTTTAGCATCGTATTTTCGGATGTCTTTATATTCTTTTACAAATTCGGCATCTAGATAGTGGATGGCTTTTTGGATTATTTTATTTTGGTCACTGAGCGTAGTCGAAGTGAGTTGCTTTAAATGTCCAAACCCTGTGATAATATGTTGTGTGATGTATCGGTTTTCACGTCCGCCATTAAACCATGCCCAGCCACCAGAATGCATTTGGTTGTTTTCCAGCTTTCGGAGGGCTGATTGCAATTCGTTGTTCATTTTATTCAAATCGAATAACAGAGCGATGCGTTTTTTCTGTTCGGTTTCACTTTGTGCATCGCGTAACCATGGGGTTTCTTGAATGAGAATGGATTTTAATTCTTCGTTTTTTTCAAGGTTACTGATTAATGCATCCGTATTTTTCCATTGATTGAAAACCTCTTGGATTCTTGGGTTTGAATTTGCAATATGGCTCGCCAAAGCATTGGCATAATACCTGCTGAAGGTTTGTTCGTTGCATTCATACGGATATTCCATTAAATAAGGCAACGCCTGCACCGTATACCATGCGGGATTGGAAGTCATTTCCAAAGTGAGTTTGTGGTTTTTTAATGTTGAAGATGTATTGGTTTTCAATTTATCCAAAGTAAAAGTCTTGGTTTGATTGCTTCGTATCCACATGGGCAAGGTTTCGGTAACCAACATGCGATTTGATAACACGGGCAATGCATTTTGTTCGCCATCGCTAAAATTACCCGATTTGGCAATGATTTTATATTGAACGGCCTGCACATTATCGGGGATGGATAAATTCCAAGATACTTGGGTGTTGCCTTTTCCATTCACTGAGAAATTTTTGTTGTTTTCAAAATTCCTAAGATTTGCATTAATGTCTTTCCCAGTAATGGCATCGGTTAATATTAACGCAGCTTGTCCCGAAAGCTCTTTATCCGTTAGGTTCGCAATTTTGGTACTGATGGTAATTTGGTCGCCTTCACGTAAAAAACGAGGTGCATTGGGAATGACCATCAACTCTTTTTGCGTAACCGTGGTTAATGTTTTTGTGGCACTTTCCAAAGTTTTGGTGTGTGCCAATAATTGTAATTTCCATTGGGTCAAGGCTTCAGGTGTTGTAAAACTGAAACTGATGTTCCCTTTTTCATCGGTTTGTAATTGCGGAAAGAAAAAAGCGGTTTCTTGGAGGTTTTTTCTAACTTTTACTTGATTTAATTCATTAATCCCTTTTTTGGTGGTTATAACAATAACGCCATTGACGCCTTTACTTCCATAAATAGCTGTTGCTGCTGCGTCTTTTAAAACATCCATGGATTGAATATCATTTGGGTCAAGATTTAGCTCGCCTTCAACTATTACACCATCTACAACATACAATGGTGCGTTTTTTGAATCTGTAGACCCCGTTCCTCGAATCATAATATTAGAAACAGCACCAGGTGCTCCAGAATTATTTTCAATAGCAACGCCAGCTATTTTTCCGCTCAATAAATTTTCTATGTCACTTTCTTCAGCCGTTTCTGACACCATAACTTGTGAAACAGCACCAGTTAAGCTGGCTTTTCTTTGCGTACCATAGCCAACAACTACGACTTCATCTAAATTTGCGCTGTCACTAGCCAATGAAATTATCAAACGGTTGTTTTTTGTGAGCTTGATTTCATGGGTTGAATACCCTACATAGCTAATCACTAGAATATCCTTTTTATCAGCTTTGATAGTGAAATTTCCATCAAAGTCTGTCTGCGTGCCATTTGAAGTTCCTTTTACTAGAACGCTTGCTCCTGGTAATGGATTTCCATCTTCATCATTGACGATGCCAGAAACAAAACCTTCTTTTATGGAATCATCATATTTGTCTTCGTGTTTGCTATTGTACTTACGTTTTAGTTTGTTCACGTAATTGTTATAAGCCCATTGATTGTTGTTAAAATTGAACCCAAACCAATTCAATTCGTCATAAAATTGTTGCGGATAATTTAGGTACGCCTTATTATTATTATTATTATAAACCCGAAAGTTTTTAGTACCAAAACTTTGATAGGCACGACTGTAACTTTGTACATAATAATGGGGGTTTTGAATCGGATTGAAATCCCAAGCATGTGGTTTAAACTGGTCTAATGACGCATCGTACATACTTGCCAAAAGCTCGGCACTTACTTTTTCGCCATTAGGGCCTTTGATTGTAAAACGCCAAGTTTCATCAGTCCCAGGTTGTAGTCGGTCTCTAAAAGTTGTGGTTTCAATCTCTAAATTGGTTTTTGGATAGGGAACGAAAATAGGTTGTGAACCGGATTTGAAACTATTAAAGGCCGCAAAGCTGTAATTGACCACAAAACCGCCCAAATCGTTTTTTGTAACCGGAATGCTAATGGTTTTTTTATTGGCATTCAGTTGAACGATTTTCGTTTGAATGATTTTTTTATCTTTTTCAATAGAGACTGTAATCGACAGGTTTTCAGCAGCAGAAGCAAATGTTACAAAAGCCGTGTCTCCAATATTATAAGATGCTTTATCGGTGGTAATGCTGAATAATTGATTGTCAGCTAACGTGTTGTCATCATCACTAAAAAGCGTGGTTTTGATTTCATCTTTTACCAATTGCCCAAATTTGTCTTTGCTTTCTAAAAGCATCAGATATTGACCCGATGCCCATTTTTTAATGTTGCCTAATTTTAGGGTTTTTGATGTTTCGGTATTAAAGGTTTTTTCAAAAACCAACGTGCCTTTTTCCCAAGTGTCTGTGTTTTGCTCATTGCCGTAAGCATCATGCGGAAATAGGTTTTTAAACGCTTCTTCTGAAAACTCTTGATAATCTGGAGCTGCCCAAGGACGTGGTCTTAAAACCGAATTTGGTGCTTGTAGTTTATAAATTTTGATACTGCCTTTTGCAGCAACAAATTCGCCATTTAAGTTTTTGGTATCAATAATTATTTCGTGGTCTTTTTTTGTTTTATCTAGCGTGTTTTCGATGTTTAGGTTTGCCACTAAAGCGTGATAGCCTACATTTACAATGGTGGTCGCGCTTCGGGTTTCGCCGTTTAAATCTGTAACATCGGCCGTGATTTCATAATTGAAAATGGGCAGGCTGCTTTTTTCTACGCTAGTATCGGGTATGGCTTTAAAAGTAATTTCAAATGCGCCTTTGTCATTGGTAATGCTCTCGCCATGGGTAATTTCTTGAGGTTCGCTGTTAAACCAAGGACGGTACCAAAAATACCAACGTGGGTACTGTACTTTTCTATGTACCCGATACACTACTTTGGCATCGGTAATATTGCTGCCGGCATAAGCCAATGCGGTGCCTTTTACGGTTACAGAATCATTGATTTTAAAGGTTTCTGTAACGGGTGTGAATTTGGTTTCAAACTTGGGGCGTTTGTACTCTTCTACCGAAAAATAATGTTCCGTAAAAAAATCTTCATCTTCGCCATCAAATTCAATATAATATTCGCCGTTCAAACCATTGTTTGGCAGTATAAACTCTCCTGAAACAGAACCAAATGCATTGGTTAGCAATTCTAGTTCTTTCACTTCTTCATCATTGACATTATATAATGTGGCGTACACCTTTTCATTGTCAACAACCTCTGATTTTCCTTTTTTTGTTTTCATGGCAATGGCCTTAAAATACACCGTTTGTCCTGGTCTGTAAATGCTTCTGTCGGTAAATAGAAAAGAGGTATAGCTTACGTCTTCTTTATCTTCTGTGTATTTTTGATTGACATAATAGTCTCCAAAATAGACGGTTTCGTTACTGCATGTTATTTTTAGATTTACATTTCTGTAGTGGTCATTATCCTTTTCAACTTTAATTTCGCCTAATTCATTGGTGTTGAAGTTTTCCCTTTGAAGACTTCTGCTATTGTTTTCATAATAACTTAATTCTACATTGACATTAGCAATGGGCGCACCATGATTTCTATCAATAATTTGGAATATTTTATGCTGAGGTGTTTCGGTTTCCACCAAAGCCATATTGGTAATCTGTACGGTAGCGAAGGCAAAAGTGTCTGTGTCATTTTCAGCTGAAGCGACCATTAAATACCTGCCATTATTGAGTTTTGATATTAAAATTTCGGTAGTGTGCGTTTGGTAATCGTGTTCGTTTTTTAATTTGCTGTCCCAAGATTTGGTAGCATCTAGGTTTTTTATAAAATCAATTTGCTCGTCTTTTTGATAGGTTTTATTGAATTTTTCAAATTCTCTTTCTGAGAGTTTGTAAACATTAAATTTTAACGCATCCAAATTTTTATAGTTCACCAATATACGTGCATGTTGTTGAATGGGTAGAAATTCCTCAGTAGTCATTTGAAGCGATTGTTGCTCGATTTGCGATTTCAAAACTTCACATTTTTCCGCAGCCTTGCTTTTTGGGAATTTTGAAATAATGTTGTTGCAAAGTTCCATGGCGTCTTTGGCTTTCCAGCGGTTTTCATCATTCGTTTGAGGTTGATACTGCTGGCTTTGTTGGTAGTAAATAGAGGCGATTTCAAAGTCATACAAACCTGATGCTCCATGGTTTTTTAATCGGTTGCTTTCGGTTTTAAAAACGTTTAATAAAAGTGTTTCTTTATCACTAAAAGTGGCATGCTCATTTACAAATTTTAACCGTTCAATATTCACATCTGCCAATGCAAAAGGCGATTTGTCTTTTAAATGAAACCGAATTAAATTTTTATAGATATTTAGGGCATTTAGTTGAAGCGAAGTGGAATCTTTCGATTCGATTTTTAAAGTTGAAAACGTTTCGCCATCCGCTAAAAAATCAGGATTATCAATTTCAAATTTATAAGCTGGTTTGGTAATTTGGGTTTCGTTGGTTTTGTAAAAATCTAAAGTTTGATGATTCAGAAAATCAAATAAAGTAGGTCGGTAGATTTTAGAATCTTTTTGTTCGTCCAGTAAAACCTCATAAGTTTCTAATTTTTCCTGTTGCAGCATCAATCCGTTTTGCAATGACTTTTGAAAATGCAGGTGGATTTCGTTGAAAAGGGTTTGTAAATCCCAAGTTCTAAAATCGGTAGCATCTACCTTTTCAGAAGTTTTCGTTCTGTTGTAAAACTGCCATTTGTTTTGATTGAAATACTGCCAATACAGATTTGCCAAAATGTTTTCCAAAATATTTTTAGTGGGAAAGCTGCTGATTTCAATCTGTTTTTTAAAGTCGTTGATGATACTTAGATGCGCATCTTCTTCCAAAACCAAAGCGAACTTGCCTTTAAAAAGCATCGTTTTTACAAGTTGCGGATGGTTTTCATCTTTAGTGGCTTGTTTTTGAATGTCCTCAACAATTTTTAAAGCCGATTTTGGTAAGCCATCTATTTCAAATTGAGATACTTTATCCCATGAATCCTTGTAATCCTTGGGTTGTTGTGCGTTTGAAAAGTTGGCGAAAAAAATAATCATTAATAGGGCAGATAGCTGTTTCATGTTAAAAAGTTTGTCATAAAAGTACTTTCAAAAGCCATTCCAAAAAATAATAAATGCGTGAAATGTTTCGTTGAATGAGTGAAGTTAGCTATTTTTAAAGTAAACAAAAATTCTTACTAAAAGTATATTTTAATAATTTTCGTTTACTTAGATTCTCGTTTTACTAAATCAAGTTCAGCACTGGCGAGAGAATGATAATTTTTTTTTGATACAACAAAATGTAATTTTGTTGAGCTGCCTTTGAAGTAAATATGAAAGATTAACTTTGTGTTTTTGATTTAATGACCATGAATAAATTTTTGTTTTTATTTCTGTTTCCCATTTGCATTTTTGGTCAAGCCGAATTGGCTAAAGCCGAAGCGCTTTTTAAAGAGAATAAGTATGCAGAAGTTGAGACTTTAATGAAGCAATTTTTAGAATCCGAACCCGATAATTTAGAAGCGATAGAGCTTTTAGGTGATGCTTGTGGCCATCAAAAAAAATGGGATCCTGCTATTGAAAATTATAAAAAATTAGTAGAAACCAATCCAAATACAGCCAATTACCACTACAAATATGGCGGTGCTTTGGGGATGAAAGCCTTGCAAAATAAATTGAGGGCCGTTGGGTTTATTGGCGATATAAAAGCTTCTTTTATAAAAGCAGCAGAGCTGGACCCCAAACACATCGAAGCGCGTTGGGCCTTGGTGGAATTGTTTATGCAATTGCCGGGTATTATTGGGGGCAGTAAAAGCAAATCGTTGCATTATGCCGAGGAGTTGGAAAACCTCTCGAAAGTAGATGGTTACTTAGCAAAAGGCTATATTTATGAGTATGATGATGAACCCGAATTGGCGGAGACATATTATAAAATGGGCATAAATGAAGGAGGTTCGTTGACTTGTTTTGATAAATTGACCAAATTATACGAAAACGAAGAACAGCCCCAAAAAGCTATTGAAACCATAGAAGAAGCACATAAAAAACACAATAGAAATGCTCTGCATTATCAAATAGGAAAAGTGGCGGCTGAATACAATATAGAATTACAAAAGGGCGAACAATGTCTACAGACGTATCTAAAAAATTATACTACTGCGGATGGTGTGCCAAAAGCTTGGGCGCACTATAGGTTGGCTCAAATACATTTACACAAAAAAAACAAAACCGAAGCTCTAAAATATATCGATTTGGCGATAGCCGAATTACCTGAAATTGAAGTCTTTAAATCGGAAAGGGAAATGATTTTACGTAGGTTTTAGTCGTAGTCGCAGTTTGCAGTATTCAGATTTTAAGTTTCCGAAAAACTTTGCTTTTGTTCAAAAAAAAGTTTCCGTGAATCTCTGCGTTATCTCTGTGTATCTCTGTGAAATAACTTGGCGTACGGTGCAAGAATTCCTAACGAAAAAACTATATTTGAAAATCTTCAAAACAACATAAATGAACGTACATTTTATAGCTATTGGCGGTGCTGCCATGCACAATCTGGCCCTAGCATTACATAATAAAGGATCTCAAGTTACAGGAAGCGACGACGAGATTTTTGAGCCTTCAAAATCAAGATTGAACGCTAAAGGGTTATTGCCAAAAACTTACGGATGGTTTCCCGAAAAAATCAATTCCAATTTAGATGCCATAGTTTTAGGAATGCATGCGAAAGCCGATAATCCAGAGTTGCAGAAAGCGCAGGAACTTGGACTCAAAATTTACAGTTATCCTGAGTTTTTATATGAGCAGTCCAAACATAAAACTCGTGTGGTTATTGGTGGAAGCCATGGAAAAACCACGATAACCTCCATGATTTTACATGTGATGCATTATCACGATAGAGATGTGGATTATATGGTGGGCGCCCAATTGGACGGTTTTGATGTGATGGTGAAATTGACCGAAACCAATGATTTTATAGTTTTGGAAGGCGATGAATATTTAAGTTCCCCAATAGATAGACGACCAAAATTTCATCTATATAAACCCAATATTGCGTTGTTGAGTGGGATTGCTTGGGACCATATTAATGTGTTTCCAACCTATGAAAATTATGTAGAGCAGTTCAGTATTTTTGTGGATTCTATTGTAAATGGCGGAAATATCAATTATAACGAAGAAGACCCCGAAGTAAAACGTGTGGTAGAAGCCAGTAACAATACCATTCGGAAAATAGCCTACCAAACGCCTGAATATACTGTTGAAAACGGACAAACATTACTTGAAACTCCAGAAGGGCCATTGCCCATTGAAGTTTTTGGAAAACATAATTTAAACAACCTAGCAGGTGCCAAATGGATTTGCCAGCATATGGGTATTGATGAAGATGATTTTTATGAAGCCATTGCCACCTTTAAAGGTGCCAGCAAACGTTTAGAAAAAATAGCTGAAAGTAAAAATAGCGTGGTGTACAAAGATTTTGCACACTCCCCAAGTAAAGTAGAAGCCACCACCAAAGCGGTTAAAGAACAATATCAAAACCGAACCTTGGTAGCCTGTTTGGAACTGCATACCTACAGCAGTTTAAATGCCGAATTTTTAAAAGAATACAAAGGCACATTAAATGCCGCCGATATTGCCATAGTGTTTTATTCGCCGCACGCCGTAGAAATTAAAAAGCTGGAGAAAGTAACCCACGAGCAAATTGCCAATGCTTTTGAACGCGACGACTTGATTATTTATACCAACCCCAATGATTTTAAGGATTTTCTGTTCTCACAGAACTTTGATAATAAAGCATTGCTGTTGATGAGTTCTGGCAATTATGGAGGGGTGGATTTTGAGGCGATTAAGGGGTTGATTGAGTATAGTGTTTGAAATTGTTCGTTTAACGTGCTCGGCTATGAGTAGTTGCGTGGTTTAGCACTTAACTTTGCAAGTACGCACCAAGCTGAAAATCCGCGAGGATTTTCAAAAGTAGGCGAGAACAAGGAATTACTTATGGCCATTGTTGTGCGTTCGTATTTCTTTTTAATGCCATTTATCAAATGATTTTCCGTTAAATTTATACACCCCACCATTAGCCATTCCAATTAGTAAATTATCGCTATTGTTTTTATAAATAGTCCAAATCATTTGTGACTTTAGATTCTTGTCAATAATATAGTTTGTCAATTTCTTTCCGTCAAATTTCCAAGCTCCTGTATCTCTGTCTCCAAACCAAATATTCCCTTCAGCATCTTCTTCAATTGAAAAAACGTGTTCCATTGTTCCTGCTGGTGAGAGATTTCCATTTTTACTGCTATTCTGGTGAATAAGTCCGTTTATTTCTGAAAATTTTATTGTTTTATCATTTTCTAATAATAGTACACCAATTCCATTATTTCCTATCCAAATCTGCCCTTTTGAATCTACTAATAAGCTTCGTATATGCAATTTTTCATTATCCTTAAGTTTTAATTTTTTATGGTCAAAAACATTTACATTTTTACCATCATAATTGAATAAAGCTGCATAAGTAGCAATCCAAACTTTACTTTCTGTATCAATCGCAATGTCAGTTACACCATAAGAATCATTTGAGTTATAAATTTCTGGTTTAGGAAAAATTAAATAATTCATTTGTTCTCCGTCAAAACGATTTATTCTATCTTCTTCTCCTGCATAAAACCATAAATCTCCTCGAGTTTTATTCCATTCTAAAGTTGGTTCGTTGGTTTTAGTGGTATAATTAGTAAACTTTTGTCCGTCATAAACACTTAATCCTTTTGCTGTTGAGATTAATATATTGCCATTTTTATCCTCTTGTATTGAGCGAATTTGATTATCTAATAAACCTTCAATAGTTGTATAGTATTCAAATGCTTTTCCGTCATAATAGCTTATTCCTTCATTATGAATTCCAAACCAATAGTTGCCTTTACTGTCTTGAAAAATGGCCCGTATGCCAGAACCAAATTTTAAAGTGTCGGTTTGTGAGGTACTTACTAATTCAGATTTATCAGTTTTCTTATCTGATTTTTTTTTTTATTTTCAGAACAAGAAAAGTTTAGGGTCAATATGAATATTAGATAAATCAATTTTATGTTCACTTCAATTTTTCTTATATGATGCACAACTACAAGGATATGAAATCGTTTTAATGTTTTATATCCAAAGTTAAACGAAGTTATCGATTTTTTCTGACAAAGTCAAGTTTGCTTTTTTTATTTCTGTAACAAATTTTAATCAGAAGAGAGAGTGATTAAAAAAAGTAATGTATTTTGAATGTAACAATCTAAATTTACCCCAAAACAACCCCATCAATCTCCAACCTAAAACCTTCTTCCTTTTTATTCCCAATTAAAAAAGCAATTTGCTCCATCTGCTCTCCAGAATAATTTACTATATCTAATTTTCTGCCCCTAAATGCGGGATACATCGTGTTAAAAGGAATTTCAATGGTTTGCCAATCTCCAGTAGTTTCAAATAAAGCGATGTAAGAATGCCTGTCTGTGTTCTTGGTTTTTATTCTAAATTGATAAGGCTTGCCGTCGCCTTTTAGTTTGATGCAAACTTTGGTAAATGCAGATACTTTTATAGTGTCAAATTTATACTGAACCATGGAAAAACCACCATTGTTTTCTAAAGATATTTTACCTTGAAAAACACCAAAACCGTTTTCGTTTATTGAAAATGTGCCGTTGGAACGACCGCCCATCACAACATCACTGGTTATGGTCCAGTTTGTGATATTGCTATTTTTATTAAAATTGAATATGGTCAAAGGGTTTTGTTTTAGGTTATTATTGTTAAAAATGGCAATTGATTAAAATTTTGAAGTATCAATCTTAAACAATTCTGCAGCATTTTTCCAAAGAATCAATTCCTTTTTTTCGTTTGGCAAATCCAGTTGATCCATAAATTTTAAATAGGATTTCATATTTGAAATGGGCCAATCAGTGCCGTAAAGTAAATATTTTGGGTCGCCCGCATAGATAATCATTTCCTCGATTTCCTTTTTCATAAAGCGTTCAAACTTATCTGAGAAATCGCCCAGTACCAAGCCTGAAATATCGGCATGTACATTCTTGTTTTTGTAAACCACTTCCATGCAATCTTTAATCCATGGGTTGCCAACATGGCAAATCACGATTTTCAAATCGGGGTAATCTACCGCCAAATCGTCAATATGAATGGGGTGCGAAAATTTTATTTTCCCTGTGGGCGCATAGGTGTCTCCGGAATCGAACATCACGGGTACATCATATTCTACCGCCATATCATAAACCACTTTTAGCCTAATGTTGTTGGGATAAAACGGTTCGTAACCTGGATAAAACTTCAAGCCTTTAATGAGTCCGTTTTCCAGATATTCGCTGATTTCCCGTAAATCCCGATGATTATAATTCAGGTAACTAATGCCGGCAACCACTCCAAGATTATCTCTGCCACTAATGGCTTCCACCACTTTTTGAGTGCTGGGTCTGTGTTCGTTGACTTTGTAGGATGAAAGTACTAAAGAGTAATCCACATGGTTCTCTTGCATGGTTTTTGTCAATAGGTTCAGACAATCATCAAGTGAAACTACTCTATCTTCGTGGTAATTGTTTATATGGGTGTGCACATCTATAATCATGGAATATTTTTTATGATGCCGAAAAAAACGAAGATAAAGAAACTTTAAGGACTAATAAAATGCCTTATATTATTTTAAAAATAGAGCTTAAAACCCTTTACTTGTTTTTATTTATGGGCTCCTACCTTCGCAGGAATGACAAGTATTTGTCTCTAAAGAATTTTATTCCTCAAGCCTGTTATCATCAAAAGCAGAAGGCAATAATTTAGGAATAAACTTGATGACCAAAGGCAACAATAAAGCACCGCCGGGCAATAAAAAAATGGCAAGACTCGGGATGGATTTAAAAATATCCATCAATTGTTCCTGTACTTTTTTAGATTCTTCGGGTGTTAAATCACGCCGGGTAGAGTAGGTAAGTAGTACCATCAGCTCTTTGCTGTCCACCAATTCTTGATACAGGCGTTTGCTGTTTCTGGTTATTAGTTTCATGACCATTTTGCTGGAGTTGTTGTAAAAACTCTTGACCATGTTTTTAGAACTTAAAAGCGCTATTTTATCTTTATAAGTAGTAAAAAAAGTATTGATGGTTTCAATGGCATTTTGAACCCTTGAATCTTCTAAATTTAGGTCTTTCCCCAATTTTATTAAGAAAGATTGTTCGTTGGCATCTATAATACGGTCGCTCCAAGTGGCCATACAGGCCAAATCTAAAATATAGTATTTTTCTTGAGCGGTGTTTATGTGATTGATGGCATCATCGTAAGCAATATTTACGTGGTCTTGGTAGCGTAAAGACGATTCAAAAAGCTTGATTAAACTGTGGTCGTATTCATTTTTATTGACTTTTGAATTTAACACGCGTACAGAAATGGAAAGAATAGATGCTTCCAAGGTTTTTATGTAAGTATCCGAAATGGTTTTATGTTCCAAATACTGTTGATAGGCCAAAATGTCAACAAACAACAAAGCGTTGGTGATGAAGTAATTGAAGTTTTTGGTTAAAATATTCGGGTCTATTTGAATGCGTTTGTGAATGATTTTTTCAAGCAGTTCATTAGATTTTTTGTTTCCCATGAGCCCTTCAAAAAACGAGGTTTTCAGTTCGTTTATTTCGGTGTAAAAATTAATAACGCTATCTACAAACGGCGTGCTGGTTTTAGAATGGCTATGGGAGTAGAGAAATGCCACACATAAATTTACCTTGCAGATTTCCTCTTCGGTAAGGTCTTTGTTTTTTATCACATCAGCAACGGGCATGGCATTGCTTCCGTATATAAACCCATTGGTTCTTAACGCATTGTAAAATGCCTCATGGTCAAGATTTAAAAAACTATGGTTCTTTTTAAGGTCTTGAAGCAATTTTTTTATCCAGCCATTTGCCGATGGGTTCATATAAAAATGATTTGCCG
>CAXBNH010000023.1:0-17397 GCA_963976905.1 uncultured Algibacter sp. | reverse complement strand
AAATATTTGGGCGCCAGAAATCCACAACATAGATGGTAAATGGTATGTGTATGTAGCTGCTGATGATGGAAATAATGTGAACCATAGAATGTTTGTGCTAGAAAATACAACCAAAGATCCTTTTGAAGGCGAGTTTGTGATGAAATCACGTCTCAAAACAGACCCTGAGGATAATTGGGCGATTGATGGCAGTATTTTTGAGCATAACAACAACCTATACTTTATTTGGTCCGGTTGGGAACACCCAAAAGACAATACAGGCGAGACCCAAAATATTTATATTGCCCACATGTCCAACCCTTGGACCATAGATTCTGATCGCGTGCTTTTAAGTACTCCAGAATTAGAGTGGGAAAGAAATTACGACTATCCAGACGCTTGGACACCAGATGCGCCAATATATGTTAATGAAGGGCCGCAAATGCTTCAGCATGGCGATAAATTGCATATTATTTATTCTGCTAGTGGCTGCTGGACACCTTACTATGCTTTGGGTATGTTGACCACAACGGTTGATAGTGATATCATGGACAAAGCATCTTGGATTAAATATGAACGACCTGTTTTTCAGCAATCTACAGAGAATGGCGTGTATGGTACTGGGCACAACTCTTTCTTTAAAAGTCCAGACGGGACTGAAGATTGGATACTCTATCACGCAAATGATGATCCTGCCGATGGGTGCGGTGACAAAAGATCGCCTAGGGCTCAAAAAATAACTTGGACAGCGGATGATATGCCCATCATGGGTGTGCCGTTTTCAACATCTGTTGAACTTGAAAAACCTTCAGGGATTAAATGATTCCAAAATAGTTGCCTGTTATAATAAAACGCTTGTCATAAATAAATTATTTGAATAATGAAAAACCAGATTATACTTTTATTTGTTTCAATACTTTTTGTTTCGTGTAAAAACGACAAAACAGATACCGTTAAAAATAATACGGAACGGCACGCCAATTACCTTCAAAATAGAGCACCTTTAAAGCCGATGCCTTACCTAGAGTTGCCTCTTGGTGCTATCAAACCTAATGGATGGCTAGAGGTTCAGTTGCAATCTATGGCAACAGGTATGACGGGTAATTTGGATACCATTTACCCAGAGGTTGTTGGTGTCAGAAATGGCTGGTTGGGAGGCGATGGCGATGGATGGGAGCGTGGCCCTTATTGGATTGATGGTTTGCTGCCTTTGGCTTATATTTTGGATGACGAAAACTTAAAGGAAAAAGTGAAACCGTGGATAGAGTGGACTATTAATAACCAAACAGAATCAGGTTATATAGGCCCAGTGCCTTTTGAAACAGAACCAGCTTATGAACCCGGATTACAAAGGGGACAACGTAAAGATTGGTGGCCAAAAATGGTAATGCTTAAAATATTACAGCAATATTATAATGCCACACAAGACAAACGTGTTATTGAGGTGTTGACCAAATATTTTAAATATCAGTTAAAAGAACTTCCCACTATACCTTTAGATCATCTTACTTTTTGGGCAAATAGAAGGGGGGCAGACAATTTACAGGTCGTTTATTGGCTTTATAATATTACTGGAGATGCCTTTTTATTAGAGTTGGGCGATGTAATCCAGGAGCAAACCTTTCCGTGGGATACTGTTTTTCTTAATGATGGAAACCTGAAAGATTCTGTAGCGCCATACAAGTTTTATCAAATGAAAAGATATCCTTTTGATTCTACCGAAATTAAGAATGTAAGTGTTTCTCAAATAGGAAGCATTCACACGGTTAATTTTGCACAAGGTTTAAAGCAGCCTATTGTCTATTATCAAAAAGACTCTAAAGAGGTTTACCTTAATTCAGTAAAGAAAGCATTAAAGGATATTAAAAAATATCACGGACAACCACAAGGGATGTACGGTGGCGATGAACCTTTACACGGTACAGATCCTGTGCAGGGCATAGAATTCTGTTCTATTTCAGAAGGGATGTTCTCGCTGGAAACCATACTTAAGATTACAGGCGATATGGCATATGCCAATCTATTGGAAAAAATTGCATACAATGCCTTGCCAACACAGGCTGCGGATGATTTTGGTTCCAGGCAGTATTTTCAAGCAGCCAATCAAATAGAGTTGAGTGATCGTTTAGAAAGCTCATTTGAAACCAAGTCGCACAAAGGTACCGATTTTGTTTTTGGCGAACTTACCGGTTACCCTTGCTGTACCACCAATATGCACCAATCGTGGCCAAAGTTTGTTCAGAATTTATTCTACGGAACACCAGATGGAGGCGTGGCGGCATTGCTTTATGCGCCCAGTACAGTTAGTGTGAAAGTGGCAGAACATGTGGATTTAAAAATCAAGGAAACTACAGGTTTTCCGTTTTTAGAAACCGTGAATTTTGAGTTTGATCTATCTAAACCAGCTACTTTTCCGTTTCATTTGCGTATTCCTAATTGGGCAAATAAGCCCGTTGTTAGCATTAATGGTAAAAAAGTCGAGGTTTCTGTTAAAAATGAAATAGCAGTTTTGAATAGGGAATGGAAACATGGCGACAAAATAGCTTTAATCTTGCCAATGGTTCTAAAATCAAGTACATGGCACAAAGGTGCAAAATCTATAGAAAGAGGCCCTTTGGTGTTTTCATTAAAAGTTGAAGAAACCACTAAAAAGAAAAATAGAAATGATGGTTATGGTGAATTTACAGAACTATACCCTGCGGAGACTTGGAATTATGGTTTAATAGCATCGGATCTTGATGATCTTTCTGAAAATATTCAAATCATAGAAAAAGAATGGGATGGAAGCTATCCATGGAATTTAGAACATGCTCCCATAGCATTAAAGATGAAAGGTGTCAGGATTCCAGAATGGCAATTGGTAAATGGTGCACCAGTTTTTCCGGATTTTGAAAAAGGATATCACTACAAAAAGGGTGGTATAAATGGATTTGAAACCGAAGACATTACCTTGGTGCCTTATGGTTGTACCACTTTAAGGATTACAGAGTTCCCAACATTTAATTTTGAGTGATTTTTAGGATTTCCAGTTTAGATGAGACAGCGTAAAAAATAGTTTCTTTAAAACGTAACAATAGGTTTATTTAACCAAAAACAGGGTATTTGAAAATTGTTTTCAAATACCCTGTTTTTTTATGTGATATATTCAGAGGTTTCCAGCTATGAATTCATATACTCAGTAGGGGTCATGTTGAATTGTTTTTGGAAATTCCTGCCAAAACTGGTTTGTGAATTATAGCCAACCATTTCAGAAACCTCGTAAATTTTATATTCTCCTTTTTTAAGCAGTTCTGCGGCTTTTTTCAATCTGGCAATATTTATAAGTTCATTGGGGCTTAAATTGGACATTTCCTTGATTTTTCTATACAGCGTAGAACGGCTCATATTCATAATGTCACTTAAAGTTTCCACACTTAACTCTGTATTTGAAATATGTTGGGAAATGATTTCATCCAACTTATCAATAAAAGTTTCGTCGGTATCACTAAGTGCAATGCTTTTAAGATGTGCCAAAGGAGAGCTGGTGTAATAGGATAGGATGTTTTTTCGGTTCTCTATTAAGTTGTTTACCTGTACTCTTAAATGCGGCATAGAAAAGGGTTTTTCTATATACGCATCGGCACCTGATTCAAGTCCTTCTATTTTTGCGTTCAAGGCATTTTTAGAAGTTAAAAGTACTACCGGTATATGACTGGTTTCCAATGAGGATTTAATGACCTTACAAAGCTCGTATCCATTCATTGAGGGCATCATCACATCTGATATTATCAATTGGATATTTTCATTTTCAATAATCTTTAAGGCTTCGGTCCCATTGGTTACCTTAATGACCTTATAGAGGTCGCTCAAATCTTTTGAAACAAAGTTAAGCAGGTCAATATTATCTTCAGCCAATAATATTTTAGGCTTATTGCTTGGAGTTTCTAAATCGTTGGAAATAATTTCAGGGATATTTTGTTCTTGTAGATCTTTTGAATGACTTAGTTTAAACTCCCTTTCTTGGTGAATGGGCAATGTTAGTAAAAAGCTGTTCCATTTGGAGTCTTTAATATTCAAGGTCAAATTGCCTTGATGGAGCTTTGTTAAGGAGTAGGCAAGGGCCAAGCCAATGCCTGTACCCGTTTGGTTTTCATCTTCGGAGACCCTGAAAAAAGGGTCAAATATTTTTTTGTGCAGATGGTCCGGAATGAGTTCGCCATCATTTTGCAATTGTAGTTCCAGAACATCACTATCAACGCTCAGGGTAGCGATAATCTTATTTTGAGAGTATTTAATGGCATTGCCTATTAGATTGCTCAGTATTTTTTTAACGGCTTCGGCATCCACAAATGCAAACACATCGGTGTCCCCTAAGTTTAGTTTAAAATCAATGTTTTTATCTTTTATGGCTTCTTTAAATCGATCGCATGTGTTTTTTATTAAGGTAGTGACATTCGTTTCCACAAAAGTGAGACTGATACTTTCTATTTCGGTTTTCCTAAAATCAAGCAATTGATTTACCAAATCTAATAAACGGGACGTGTTTTTCTCCATTATAGAGAGGTTTTCTTGGGCGTCTGGGGTGTTGGCTTGTTTTAATAATTTGTCCAGCGGACTTTTAATCAGTGTTAACGGTGTGCGTATTTCATGTGAAATATTTGTGAAAAATTCAATTTTAGCATGATAGATTTCTTTTTCTTTTTTATTGCTCAGCTCTTTGATCCTTTGAAGGTTTATTGAAACTGTTCTTTTGTGATAATATCTTGTGGCTATATATATAATAAGGATACAAAGTAAAGTGTAAAGGAAATAGGCGGGTTTGCTTTTCCAAAAAACAGGCAAAACTTCAATTTTGAGTGGTTCAGATTCATTGCTCCAAACATTGTTATAGTTTAAGGATTTAACGGTAAAGGTATAGTTCCCAGTAGGCAATTCGGTAAAGTACACTTTATGGTCTTTTTTTAGCGGTATCCATCCGCTGCTTATGCCTTCCATTTTGTACCAGTATTCTGTTGTTTCAGGCCCTGTAAAACTTAATGCTGCAAAATCTAGGCTAAAGGAAGATTCATTTGGTTTTAATTCAAGTTTGTCAAGAAAAGTTATAGATTTTTTTAAAGGAGAATTTTCATAGCCAACCACGACCTCTTGGTTGTTTACTTGCAGACCCGTAATCAATACTTTGGATTGAAAGGAGTTTTCAACGAATTGTTTTGGATTAAAACTAATCATACCCTTTACGCTGCCAAAATACATGGTGCCATCAGGTGCTTTGTATGCCGAATTATAATTAAATTGGTCACTTAGTAGGCCATTTACTTTTTTATATATTTTTTTGTTGCCATTTTGGGGTTCAAAAGCAACTAAGCCATTAGATGTGGATATCCAAAGCTTATCTTCGTTTTCTTCAAGTATAGAATAAAATGCGTTGCTAGGAAATCCATCTTTTGTGCCATATTTTTTAAATTTTGTTTTGCTGTTATCAAGCAAGTTCAAACCGTTTTCCGTAGTGATCCAGATGTTTTTCTTGGTATCTTCAAAAATCCCATTAATGTGATTGTTGCTTATGGCCGAGGCATCCTTGCTGTCTTGTACAAAATGTCCTTTTTCTTTTGTTTTTGGATTGTAATAAAATAGGCCTTCAGAATACGAACCAGCCCAAAAAATACCATCGTTATCTTCAAAAAAACAGGTGTAAAAAATATAATTGGGGAAATCTCCAAAAAGAGAAAAACTTTTGGTGTCAGCATTGTATGATTGAATAACAGAAGGTGTGATTAACACGATACCTCTTGTTTTTGTTTTATATATTGAGAAAATGAAATTGTCAAGCAGATTATAAGGTTCTCCAGTATTGTAATGAGCTATAATTTTATTGCTCTTGATGTCTAATACATCCAAACCATTGTCAAATAGACCTATCCATAACTTATCACCATCTGGTAAAATACCATGAACATTATAGTGCGACAAAATGCCTCCTTTGTCTTTTGATGTATAATTTGTGAACAAACCCGTATTTGGGTCAAATTTATTCAATCCGGCATCTTCAGTTCCAATCCAGAGGTTTCCATATTTGTCAGAATGAATTTCTCTAACGGCATTACCACTAATTGAGTTTTTAGAGGAGTTAGGGAAGTATTTTTTAAAAGGGCTATATTGCGGTGAGAAATAATTTAAGCCTCCAAAGTAGGTGCCAGCCCATATGCCACCTTCATGATCAAGAGTCAAACAATATATAGCGTTATCAGAAAGTGCATAAGGATTGTTATTGTTTTTTACTAAATTTATATACTTATGAGTTTTTAAATTATAGATGTGGATACCAGATTCTGATGCTATCCATAATTCATCCTTTCCATTTAACGCAAACCCCTTTACATAAATAGGCCCTCTTAATTTTTGAAGTGTATTTTTAATTCGTTTTTCTTTTAAATCAAAAGCTAAAACACCATGATCTAGTGTTCCTATAAGTACAGTGTTGTCATCAAGGCTAAAAAGTCTATTAATTCTTATTGGCGATTTTATGTTTTCTTCAAGATCAAGAGCATATGTTTTAAAGGAATTAGTTTCTTTAATATATTGATACAACCGGTTGGTGGATGCAACCCAAATTTTATTTTTAGCGGTTTTGACAATATGATTAGCGCTAAAATACTGTGTAGTAGGAAAAATAAAGTTCTCCTTTGTTTTAGGGTTATATTTGCTAAGGTTTCCTGACGCTATATACCATATGTTGCCATCATTGTCGTTTTCAATACTTAGTACAGGTTTTAATCCTGTATCTTCTATATAATCAAAATTTTCATTTTCTTCGTTGTAACGGGATAGCCCATTATCTGTGCCTACCCATAAAATACCATCAAATTCATGCAATGATTCAATATAGTTTCCCTTTAGGCTTTTTGGGTCATCAGGATTATTTTGAAATAGTCTAAACGAGTAACCGTCAAATCTATTGAGCCCATTTTTGGTGCCAAACCACATAAAACCGTTTTTGTCTTGAATAGAACTTAGCACGGTATTGTGCGATAAACCATTCTCAACGGTATAATGCTTGAAATAATAATCTTGGCTTTGTATAATGCCTGTGAAACAAAAACATATTAGTAATAGTATTTTTCCTTTTTTCAATGGTTTGTGTTTTTAGGGAAATAGAGTAATTTTTTGTTCTGCAAAACAATTCAAATTTCAACAATATGGGTCAAAAATAGTTATTTTGAACAGAAAACAATAATACGAACAGTATTATTGAAAGAATGAAACAAAAATACGTTAAAATAATCATAAAAAATGTGTCTATTTGATCGTGTTGTCAAATTGCTAATAAATTACACCTAAAATTAGCATATTGATGATTTTACAATATTATTGTGAAAATATTGATAAATGACTATGGAAACTATTTGTTATTCAGTTTATAAGCTAAAAGGTTTTATCTATCTGAATTCAAAAATAAATAATATTTTTCTTATGTCACACTTTGTATTGTAATTAATAATAGGCCATTTGAAAACAATTGGCGATAAACTAAACGAGTATGAATCAAAACTAACTATTTAGAAAAATGAAAACAACATGAAAACAACCTTAAAAAAATTAATTAAACAAGCAAGTTTGCTGGGGCTATTTTTGGTTTTTTGCGCATCTTATGGGCAACAGCAACTCAATGTTTCAGGAAATGTTACTTCTGCTACAGACGGCATGGTGCTGCCAGGAGTATCAGTAATTGTAAAAGGGACCTCGCAGGGCGTTTCTACAGATTTTGATGGTAATTATAATATACAAGTGGCACAAGGTGCTGTGTTGGTATTTAGTTACGTTGGGTTTGTAAGTAAAGAAGTGCCTGCTACTGGTCAATCTATTAATGTAGCCTTAACAGAGGATGTATCTGTTTTAAATGAAGTAGTAATTACAGGGTATTCTACACAAACCAAGAAATCCATTACCGCAGCAATTTCTACAGTAACAGCTGAAGATCTTGATGCTGTGCATGGCGGATCTACTGTTAGTTCTGGTCTTGCGGGAAAAATATCTGGGGTTACCTTTAAAATGCCTGATGGCCGTCCTGGAGCGAGTGCTGCCATACAAATCCGTAATATGGGAAATCCGTTATATATTATAGATGGTATTCAGCAAGATGCAGGGCAATTCAATAATATAGCACCAAACGATATTGAGAGTATCTCCGTGCTTAAAGATGCATCAGCGGCCGTTTATGGTGTTAGAGCTGCCAATGGTGCGGTAGTTGTAACCACCAAAAGAGGTAGAAAGGGTACTAAAAATGTAGTAAATGTAAATGCATATACAGGATGGCAAAACTGGTCAAGATTTCCTGAAACTATAAATGATTCCTATGTTTATATGTCTGCTAAGCAAGAAGCAGAGTATAATAAAAATGGAGTGTCTGATATAACCCAATTAGAATTGGATAAGTACCAAGAAGGTACGGCGCAAGGTTACAAATCTTTCAACTGGAAAGATTTTATCATCAAAAAAGATGCACCTTTACATAGTATTAACGTAAGTACTACTGGGGGGTCTGATAAAATTAATTACTACATTTCTGGAACACAATTGAAGCAAGAAGCGGTTTTAGGACCTGAATGGTCTTTCAAAAGAAACAATATCCAAAGTAATTTAGATGCTAATATTACAGATCGATTAAAAGTAGGTGTGCAAATTAACGGTAGGATAGAAAGTACAGATAATCCTGGGATTCCAGGTGGAGATGATTATTGGTTACCCCGTTTTGCTATTTTGCGCAACTTGCCTTATGAGAGACCATATGCTAATGACAATCCAGAATATTTAAATACCATATCAGATACACAAGCTAACTGGGCATTGCACAACAAAAAAACAGGTGGTTATGCACGTAGTGATTGGCGTGTGTTGCAATCTAATTTTAGTGGCGAATATGAATTTGGAGGTGTTTTAGATGGGCTTTCTGTTAGAGGAATGTACTCTTATTATTTGGCAGATAGGGTGCTAAATGGACATGAATATACCTATGATGCGTATTCTTATAATGAAGCTACAGACACCTATGATGTTACTGGAGGAAGTTCAAACCCATGGAGAGAACGAGAAAACATAAAAAAGCAGACAAATACGTATCAAGGGCAATTAAAATACAAAAAATCTTTCGCTGAAGATCATAATGTTGAAGCTTTATTTCTTGTTGAACGTTTAGATTTAAGATATCAAAGACAATGGGTGCGATCTGTACCGCAAACCAACATTTTGCCACTTATCTATTTTGCAGATGTTGTTGATTTTCAGGATACAGATTATGAAGAGGCGAGGATAGGCTACGTAGGGAAACTTAATTATAACTACAAAGAAAAGTATTTTTTAGAACTATCTGGAAGACAAGACGCTTCTTGGAAATTTGCGCCTAGCAAAAGAAAAAGCTTCTTCCCATCAGGATCTATTGGATGGAGGATTACTGAAGAGGACTTCATGAAAAATATATTAGGTGAAGATACTTGGCTGAATGAATTGAAGATTAGAGGTTCTTATGGAGTTCTTGGAGATGACAGAATTCGAATAAATGACGAAGATCTTGATCCTTATGCATGGTTGTCTGGTTATAAATATAATACAGGTACGGTTGTTTTAGATGGAGAGCCTGTAGTAGCTGCGGCCGACAAAGGACAAATTATTGATAACTTATCATGGTATGAAAGTAAGATTACCGATATTGGGTTTGATTACATGATATTGGATGGCAAAATTACAGGGTCTTATGATTATTTTTATAGATTACGTACAGGGTTACCACAGGAAAAGTATGATGTGTTAGTGCCTAATGAACTAGGCTATGTATTGCCTCAGGAAAATTTAAGAAGTGATGCGCAATTTGGGATGGAAACAGCCATTAGCTATAATGATAAATTTGGAGATTTAAACTTTACGCTATCAGGAAATGTATCTTATTCAAGAGGTAAAGATATAGAATCATATAAACCTAGATTTAGTAATTCGTACCAAGAATATAGAGACTCTGGTGAAGGTAGATATAACGACATTAGGTGGGGCTATACTACAATAGGTCAATTTACATCTCAAGAACAAATTAATAATTATCCAGTGGATATAGATGGTAAAGGAAACACGACCTTATTACCAGGAGATTTGATCCATAAAGATGTGAATAAGGATGGTAAAATTAATGAGTTGGATCAAGAGGTTATTGGTTATGGCTTCGGAAGACAACCAAATGTTAATTTTGGTTTCAGTTTAACTATGGAGTATAAAGGCATAGATTTTAGGGCCGATTTTTCCGGTGGTTCAGGCTATTCTTGGTCTCAAGAATGGGAAACCCGTTGGGCATTTCAAAATGGAGGAGCGCTAAATGAAATTTTCTTAGATAGATGGCACAGAGCAGATCCTTCAGATCCAAACAGTACTTGGATTCCTGGTAAATATCCTGCATTGCGTTTTAATGATCAAAACCACAGTAATAACCAGGTGTTCGAGACTCCTCGCGATGACAGGAATATCAGTTATTGGATGCATAATGTAACCTATTTAAGAGCTAGAACTTTAGAGCTAGGGTATTCATTGCCTAAAGTATGGTTAGAAAAAGTTGGATTACAAAAAGCAAGATTCTATGTAAATGGCTATAACTTGTTTTCAATCGACAACTTATCAGATTTCGGCATCGATCCTGAGGTTAATGACACGAATGGGTTGCAATACCCACAAAATAAATTTGTTAACGTTGGTGTAAACTTATCTATATAAAAAATTGATGAACATGAAAAAACAAATAATTTTATTAGGAATAATAAGCTTGATGGCTTGGAGTTGTTCCAAGAGCGACGAAGAGTTTTTGAATCGTCCTCCAACAACTATTTTAACACAAGATCAGATTTTTAAGACAGAAGACGCTGCATTGTCTGTGATAGGTGACTTGTATAATAGGTACGTGGATTTTGGAACTATTAAAGATTGGCGTTCATTAGCTGGTTTTAACATTTCTTACTGGTCGCGATTTGGTGATTATGCTCAATTTCAAAACAGTGGTTGGGGTAACGGTGATTGGGGAACTTGGAATTATGAATACATACGTGAACTTAATTTGACTATCGAGCGTATTGGACAAGCTACAGCATTGAAAGATGAGGTTAAGGCGGGGTTTATAGCAGAAGTACGTTTTTTAAGAGCGTCCTATTATTTTGAAATGGTAAAACGTATGGGTGGCGTACCTTTAATTTTAGAACCACTTACTTATGACTTTAGTGGGGATCCTTCTTATTTGCAGTATCCTAGAGAAACGGAAGCCGCTATTTATGATTTTGTTATTAGTGAAGCTGAGGCTTTAAAAGATCTTTTGCCATCAAATGCAGATTCTAAATCCAGAGCTACTAAAGGTGCTGCTTTAGCTATGCAGGCAAGAGCAGCGCTTTATGCAGGTTCTATTGCTAAATATGGAGGAACTACACCTACTGTAAGTTTGCCTGGTGGTGAAGTAGGAATTCCAGCTGCAAAAGCAAATGCCTATTACACAACAGCTTTGAATGCTGCTGAAGCTATTATTAATGGAGAAGCAGGTGCTTATGATTTGTATAACAAAAAGCCAGATTTATCTGAAAATTTTGCAGCTTTATTTTATGACAAAGAAAACCCTGAAGCTATTTTTGTTGAGGATTTTAAAGTAGGTGGAGGTAAAACACATGGTTTTACTATAGAAAATCAACCACGATCTACAGCTGAAGAACAAGAAGGTGGTAACATAAATCCAAGTTTACAATTTGTACAGTCTTTCGAGCTGTTAAATGGAACCTATGCACCTTTAGCTCATGAAGTAGGTGGTGATCCAGTTTATTATGACCAAATTGATGACATTTTTGATGGTAGGGATGCACGTTTGGCTGGCACGGTTATTTTGCCAGGTAGTGATTTTAAATCGAAACCTGTAGATATTTGGGCTGGTTATATTTTAAGTGACAATACTATTCTTACAGGGGATCAAAGGGGGTTAAAAAAGGATATTCCAGGAGGTCCGTTGAATGTTCAAGTCGTTGGTTTTGATGGACCCATAGCAGGTTTTGAGTTTACAGCTCAAACAGGTTTTTATATCCGTAAGCACCAAGATCCAAATTCAGGTTCTGGTAGAAGAGGTACACAAAGTGACGTGTGGTTTATGCGTTATCGTTTTGGAGAAGTATTGTTAAATGCTGCCGAAGCCGCTTTTGAACTAAGTGAGTTAGGGGATGGTGCAAAACTTCCAAAAGCCACAACCTATTTAAATAGGTTGAGAGTGCGAGCTGGATTAACAGTGCCTTTAACGGATGTAGATATCACTTTTGATAAAATTGCCCATGAGCGTTATGTAGAATTAGCATTTGAAGGTTTACATTTCTATGATTTGAAAAGATGGCGTATTGCACACATCGTGCAAGATGGGAATCCAATCACTATGGGCGAAGTAACCCAAAATATAGGTGTGGCCACCAAAAGAGAAACACAACCTTACAGTATTTGGCCGTATAAATATTTTAATCCAGGTAATCCAAACGATGGCAAGTATTTGTATAAAATTTTAAGGCTTCCAAATATAACAGGAGCGGATCGTTTTCAATTCGGGAACTATTATTCAGAAATAGGGCAAGGCACACTTGATGCTAACCCGTTACTGGTTAGAAATCCGAACCATTAATCTAATAAAAACAGAAACTATGAAATATACTTTTTATATAGTAATATGCAGTGCGTTGTTATTGATGACGTCTTGCAGTAATGAGTTAGATAATTTTGATGCACCTAGTTCTTTTTTGACAGGGAGCATTACTTATAACGGCGAGTCTATTAACGTGGGGCGCAATCGAGTGCGGTTTGAGCTAAGACAACCCGGTTATGCCTTAACAGGAGCTATAGATGTGGCGATTGCCCAAGATGGCAGTTTTAGCAGTCGCTTGTTTGATGGTAAATACAAATTGTCATTTGTACCTAATGATGGCCCTTTTAGAACAGTGGCAACAGACACTATTTATTTTGATTTGAAAGGTAATAAAACCATGGATATAGAGGTTGATCCCTATTATATGGTCAGAAATGCACAGATTACAAATTCAGGATCTGTAATTAATGCTTCTTGTTCATTGGAAAAAATCATTACAGGTGCAGATGAAAAAACAATTGAAAGTGCAAGGCTTTTTGTTAACAGAACGCAATTTGTAGATGATACTAATGAAGGGAAGGCATGGGAAGCAACAGCTGATATTTCCAACTTAAGTGCTGTAACTGCATCAGTTGATATAAGCACAGTTGACAACACCCCTGATAAACCAGAACCAGACCAAAATTATCTTTTCGCGCGCATAGGTGTTAAAATATCGGGTGTGGAGGATTTGCTTTATTCAGAGGTTGTAAAAATCAACTTATAGTGTAATTTCTAGTCTAGATATATAATAGTGTTATAAACCTAGACTTATAGAATAAAAATTTTTAGTTTAGTTGAGTTAGTTTGTTTTGAACTTATCGGGTTTTTTTCGGAAGACCCGATAATTTCTTTTAAAGCTATTTCTTTTATATAATGCAGGCTATACATATGTAATTATTAAAACTATGAACATTAATAAAATGATAAGAAGGTATTTAGGAACATGGATTCATTTAAGTTTGTTTTTTTTTATTTTGGTTTCTTGTAAATCAGAAAAAAAAGAAGTTTCCATTAAAAATTCCTCTGAAGAAGAAAACACTACGTATGCCAATCCTCTAGATGTGGAATTTGGTGATCCTTATATTCTGGATGATGGTAATGGCTCCTTTTACATGTATGGCACAGGCGGCGGTGCCAAAGATGGTTTTGCAACCTATTCATCAAATAACCTTATCGACTGGAAATTTGAAGGTCAGGTGTATAAAGGCAATACCGAAAGTTCATGGTGTGTTGCTAATTTTTGGGCACCCGAAGTCTATAAAATAGATAACAGATACTACCTTTTTTTTAGTGCAGATTGGAGAAGCAATCCCAAAAATGCATTAGAAAACTTTAAGATAGGTGTCGCAGTTTCTGATAGCCCTAAAGGCCCATTTACAGATTTGGAAGACAAACCTCTTTTTGATCCAGGCTATCCTATTATTGATGCCAATGTTTATAAAGATGATGATGGAAAATATTACTTATATTATTCAAGAGCTTGCTATATTCATCCTGTAGAAAGTGAGATTGCTGATTGGGCAAAAAAAGAAGGCTTGTATGATGAAATTGAAGAAAGTTGGGTGTATGGTGTAGAACTTGCCCCAGATTTTAAAAGCGTTATAGGCGAGCCTGTTTTATTATTAAGCCCTCCAAAGACGATGGATGATAAAAATGCTGAATGGGAAAGTAGATCGGTAACTTCAAAAGAAATAAATAGAAGATGGACAGAAGGATCATATACGTTTAAGCATAATGATATGTATTACATGATGTATTCCGCAAATTATTTTGCGGGTGAAAATTATGCGGTGGGCTATGCTACGGCATCTCATCCACTAGGGCCTTATACCAAGGCGGACAACAATCCTGTTTTGGAAAAGAATATTGAAAATGGAGGTATTGTTACAGGTACTGGGCACAATAGCATGGTCTTTTTAGACGGTGGTAAAAAAATGTACGCAGTATATCATGGCAGAACAAAAGAAACAGGAAAACAACGGGTTGTTTTTATAGATGAAATGGAGATTTTAAAAGATGGGAAACTGGTGGTCCACGGGCCATCTACAGAACCGAAATCACTTCCTTTAGGGAAATAACAAATTAGAAAATAACAACGGAATACGAATAAGGTATTCCAAATAAAAATATAAAATAAACAACTCATGAAAAAAATAGTACTTACTGGTCTTTTATTGCTTACAGCTTTTGTAGGATCATCACAAGAAGAATTACTTGAAAAAAATAAATGGTCTATAGAAAAAGCAAAAGATTGGTACGCAAAGCACCAATGGATAACAGGGGCTAATTTTAATCCAAGTACGGCCATCAACCAATTGGAAATGTGGCAAGAAGATACATTTGATCCTGAAACCATAGACCGTGAGTTGGGATATGCTGAAGGCATAGGTTTCAATACGATGCGCGTCTATCTTCATAGTTTGGCGTACAAAGCAGATCCAAAAGGGTTTAAAAAGCGTATGGATACCTATTTAGGTATTGCAGACAAGCACCATATCAAAACGCTTTTTGTGTTTTTTGATGATTGCTGGAACAAAGAAGGTTTTATAGGAAAACAACCAGAACCAAAAACAGGCGTGCACAATTCAGGTTGGGTTCAAGATCCAGGTGACCCCATGTCAAAAGACCCAAAAAACTTTCCAGAATTAGAAATATATGTAAAAGATATTTTGAAAACTTTTGCCAATGATGATCGTATCCTTTTATGGGATTTGTACAACGAGCCTGGTAACTCAGGAAAACTTACCACATCATTGCCACTTTTAAAAAATATTTTTATTTGGGCTAGGGAAATCAATCCAAGCCAACCTATTTCGGCAGGACTATGGGCTTGGGATTTTCAAGAGTTAAATGCCTTTCAAGCGTTAAATTCAGATATTTTGACCTATCATAATTACATGGATGAAAAGCACCATCAGCATATTATCAATCTGCTAAAATCACACGGCAGACCTATGATCTGTACCGAGTATATGGCGAGGACCAACAATAGTAGGTTCTCTAATATTTTGCCATTATTAAAAAAGGAAAACGTTGGTGCTATAAATTGGGGACTGGTTGCCGGTAAATCAAATACAAAATATGCATGGAACACGCCTATAAGTGATGGTTCTGAGCCTATTGAATGGTTTCATGAAGTGTTTAGAAAAGATGGTACACCATACCGTCAAGATGAAGCAAATTTGATAAAAAAGTTGAATGACGAAGCTAAAAAGTAAAAAAATGAAACATATAAAAGTTTATTTAGCATTTGTTTTGTTGGCTTTTTTGGTAAGTGTATCCTGTAAAAACAACTCTAAAAAAAAGGAGGCAACTAATTCTGATGATACTGCAATAGAACAATCAAAAATGGAAAACCCGATAGATTCAAAACCTTTTGATACCATTATAGATGGCAAACAAGTTAAATTGTATTGGCTTGAAAATGAAAACATAAAACTGGCCATTACCAATTACGGTGGGCGTTTTGTGGGGCTTTGGGTAACTGATAAAAATGGTAATTCAACAGATGTTACCGTGGGCCTTAAAAGTGTTAAGGAATATATTGAAAACCCAGAATCATATTTTGGAGCAACTATTGGTAGAGTGGGAAACCGAATAGCCAAAGGGAAATTTACTTTAGATGGTAAAGCATATTCAGTCCCTACAAACAATGGGGAGAATGCTTTACATGGTGGGTATAATGGTTTTCAAGATATGATATGGGATGCGGTGCAACCAAATGCCCATACGTTGGAACTTTATTACACATCTCCAGATATGCAAGAAGGTTTTCCAGGGAACTTAAATGTAAAAGTGACGTATTCATTAACAGATGATAATGCAGTTAGAATGGAATATGAAGCTACAACCGATAAGCTAACCGTGGTTAATTTAACCAATCATGCTTATTTTAATTTGAATGGCGAAGGGAGCGGTACTATTTTAAACCATGCGTTACAAATCTATGCAAACAAATTTACACCCGTTGACAAAGGGTTGATTCCAACAGGCGAACTAAGGGAGGTCACGAGTACACCATTTGATTTCACTACGCCTCACACTATTGGGGAGCGTATTGAAGCTACAAATGAACAATTAACGTTTGGTGGCGGGTATGACCATAATTTTGTGCTTAATGAAACAAAGGTAGATGGCATAAACCATGCAGCGACCGTAATAGGCGACAAATCAGGAATTGTTATGGATATTTATACAGAAGAACCAGGGATACAGTTTTATAGTGGTAATTTTATGGCCTCTAAAAACACGCTCAAATCAGGAGACAATGACGATTTTAGGACGGCTTTTTGTTTGGAAACACAACATTTTCCAGATGCGCCCAATCAGCCAGATTTCCCAACGATAACTTTAGGGCCAGACCAAGAGTACCATACGGTTTCGGTGTATAAGTTTTCGGTTCAATAAACAGAAAGGGCCAAAAGATGGAAATAACGTTCCATCTTTTGGTGTTTTTAGATGTTTTGTTATTGGTATTTAATAAAACAGGAAGCGTTTGCCAAGGTGTTATTGGCCGAATTTATTTCCTATTAAAAAATAGAATAATTGTGAATACTTTTTCAAAATACAATACTTCCATTTTTTGTGTAAGCAGTTTTTTTTTAGCTGTTTTGTTGTGCATATCCTGCAAAAAAAAACCTGAAAGCAAAGTAACAATTACTGAGGAACAACCCATTTTGGCCGTATTTACCAATCCTGTTTTAAATCTTAATTTTGCCGATCCAACAGTAATGAAAGCATCAGACGGTTATTATTATGCTTACGGTACC
>CAXBNH010000022.1:0-17429 GCA_963976905.1 uncultured Algibacter sp. | reverse complement strand
TTTAAGTGTTTTATGTCACCTTGTTTAGTGATTATGCGATAAATGAATTCTTGCGGATTTTTGTTTTTTAATAATTCTTTGCTTCTATGGTCATAAATTTCAAGGTCTTCTGGGTGGACAAATTCACGATATTTTTCAATATAAGGCTCAAATGCATTTACTTCATATCCTAAAATTTGATAAAAATTATCAGAAATCTCTATTTTTTCAGTATCTAAATTCCAAGAAAAACTTCCTATTTTAGCTATCCGTTCAGCATCAGATAAAATGGAGTTTTGAACTGCAAGCTGGTCGTTAAGATTAAGCAATTGTGTTTCCTTTTCTTTTTCTAGGGTTATTTCCCGAGCTGTTACGGTTACTCCGTCTCCAAGTTTAATAGCTGTGGAACTAAACCATTTCTTTACGTCATCTTTTTCATAAGGAACTTCATATTCAACGGGTTTGTTATTTTCAATAGCATTTACCAAGTTCTGAAAAACCCCAGATTCAAACATATTTGGAAAAACCTGGGACGCCAGTTTGTTTTTTAATTCTTCTGGAATGGCTCCCGTGATTGGATTTATTCTGTCATTGGCAAACAATACTTCAAAATCTATAATTTTGCCATCCTTATTTCTGATGCTTAAAAAATGAAGGATGATATGTGAGATGCTCTTGAATATATTTGCCAAAAAAGCACGATTGTCAAGCAACTTAAGGTTTTGGTTTTCCAAACGTTTTTTAAGCTTCCATTGTTCTTTTTTAGCATGTTCTTCGGTTGTGGTGTTTCGTGCAGTTGTCAAAATACCATCAGAAAGCGGGGTTGCAAAAACTTGAAACCACATGTTTTCGCCATTAATTTCTACCTGTTGGTTGAAATTAAGTTTTTCCTGAGTCATGTAACAGTTTAACAATTCTTTATGCTCGCCATTCATTTTAAAAAGAGGAGGTACATCAGAAAGTGGTTTGTCCATAATGGCATCGGGTTCTAGCCCTAAATAGTCACGATTGCAAGCATTGGCAAATACAATGTTGAAATCTGTTATTTTTTTGTCTTCATCAAATATGGGTTCATAGTAGTTTACAATATTGTCTGTGGTGGCCAATACACTTTTCAAAAATGCTTCCGATTTTATGATTCTAAGTTTGTTGTTATAAATACGCAAAAAAGAAGCAAAACTTATAAAAAGTGCAAAAAAAGCCAAGAGTAGCGAGGTCAATGGCGCCAAGTATTTATGGGAATCATAATTGGCTTTTCGCTGTTTCATTAAATAAGCTTCTTCAAACTGCATGCTGTTTTTGATACTACGAATTTGGTATAAAGTGGCGTTTATTTTTTCTTTTTGAGCTTGCTTGATTTCTTGTACGTTTTGATTTTCTTCAAAATCGTCCATGCTCAATATGTAAAGCTGGTCATATAATGTGTTCAGCAATACATTTAATGTTTTAATTCTTTTTTGCTGTGTGTCGCTATCTTCGGTAAGCGTCTTTAGGCTATCTATAATAGTTTTTCCTTCTGATTTGTATTTCTTCAAAACAATATCAAATCGGTCTTTTTTTTGTGATTGTTCTCTAAATATTTCAGATTCTGCCTTGGTATAATGCGCAGATAGCTCACTTATGGTATTGTATACTTGCAAGGTATGCGTTACCATTTCTGCGGATTCTTGCATGCGCATAATTTGCTTGTATGCCATGCTTGCTATCAATAAAATTAGGGCAAGGGCAAAAGTCAATAAAATTATATACGTTTTTGAAGAAGTATATACACGCTTAAAATCCATAGTGGTTTAGATACGGAAAACAAAAGCCCTTTGGTCTAAATTTGAGTTGTATAACGCCAAATCCAATTGGAGTACTTTTTCTACCATTTCACGCAATTTACCAAAACTATTGGGCTTATTTAGATAAATGTTTGCTCCATTTGAAAAACAGTCTTCAATATCCCTTTCAGAAGAAGAGGTTGAATAAATGGCTATAAACACATCTTTAAGTTTGGGGTTATTACGTATTTCACACAAACATTGCATGCCATTTTTTTTTGGCATATTAAGGTCTAAAAATATAAGATTGGGGAGCACACTGTTAGGGGTCAAAAGGTAATCCATGAGTTCTTGCCCATTATTGAAGAGTGTTAACTTGGTTTGTATGCAAATTTCTTCTAAAGCTTCACTAAAAAATAGTCTATCATCTTCATCATCATCAGTCAGAATCACATTCAATATGGGTTTGCTCATATTTGTCAATTATTAAATTGGCTAATTAAATAGTGTAACACATTAGTATTATGGGGTAAAATAGATGCCATTTTTTTTAAAAAAATCTTGCAAATCAATGTTTTTTGTATTGTTAGAATACAACATTATTTATAAAGGTATACAAATAATTTAATCAATCTTACTTTTTTTACAAAAAGTAAGATTGATTAATCTGTTATTTTAATATGAAGAGAGTATACTTGATGGCAAACCATTTTTTTGGATGAAATTATTTAGAAACTAAAAAGCACGCTTTGCTTTGAAACATGTTTTTATGAGATAATTTTAACCATTGTCATTTATGTTTGCTTTTTCAGAAATATTTGCGTCGGGTATTTTATTGAAGAATTCTGCTGTTTCAGAATCGGCACTAGGCCCATATGCCATCAAGAACGTTCCTTTTTCATCTTGATTGGTTTCAATGACGTATAGTATGGACATATCTGAAGGGTCGCTCATGCCTTCGTATCTATGCTCAGCGACTATAAAGATGCCTTTAGGGGCATATACTTTTTTCGTTACATTATTGATGAGTCTGCCGTTTTTAATATGAAAACTGGAAGCGTACCCTTTTTCTTGATAGATTTTTATATAATCTTTTTCGTGTTTGGCAAATTCATTTTCCATGTCTTTAAGTTTTAGATTTTTAAGGTTTCTTTCATTATAACCAATTTTGGGAAGAAACTATAATCTTGTAATCCCAAGCACGGTTTGTCTTGTTACTTTACAATTTATAAAAAAAACGGCAATAAGATTGACCCAATTCGATTAGGGTTTAACGCTATCGATTTTCAAGTTGTTGTTTTGGTTTTATGATTCTAAAGTTATTCTTGTTCTTTGTCAACATCCATTTGCAGTCTGTTTTTTCCAAAATCCAACGTACGTATGGGGAAAGGAATGTTTATGCCTTCAGCATCAAAATGTGTTTTTATTATTTTTATGGCCTTATGTTTTGCGGCGTGCTCTTCTTTCATTTTTATCATGTCTATCCAAAAACGGGTCATGAAGTTTATGGAGCTATCACCGAATTCAGTAAAGAAAAATTCCACGGACTCGCCATCCTTTTGTTCGAAATTTTCAGAAATTATGCGTGTTACCAAATCTTCAACCTGTTGCAGATTGCTTTCGTAGCCTACGCCACAAGATACGGCAATGCGGCTTCTGTTGCTTATGGAATAATTGGTAAAAGCATCTTCTACAAATTTTGAGTTGGGGACAATAACGTAATTATTGTCTGGCCTTCTCAGGGTAATGTTCCGAAGACTTATTTCAGAAACAAAGCCTTTGGCATCATTGGTTTCAATATAATCATTAATTCGGATTTTTGGCATAAAGGATAAAACGACGCCACCAACGGTATTGCTTAAAGTGCCTTGTAGCGCCAAACCTATGGCAAGCCCAACAACACCGGCGCCGGCAAGAATGCTGGTAAGCACTTTGTTAAGGTCCAATACGCCAAGTGCAATAAAGAACCCAATCAAAATAACGGTCACGAAAATTATTTTTGAAACAATGTCTTGAATTGATTTTTGGTCAATGTGGGATAATAGGAATTTATGAAGCAATTTTCTTATGCCCCGGGCTATAAAATAAAACAAGACCATGACCAACATGGCCATGACAATATTGGGTAACCTTAAAATGATGGCATCCATCCAGCCATCCAGTTTGTCCCATAATTTACTTGTGGCGTCTTCTATTGAAAAATTATCTTTCATCGTAAAAATTATAACATTTTGGTTAATAAAAACGTGGCCGTTAGCCATAGTGTCAAACTGAGTAACCCCCCAATCCATAAAAAGTGCTTAAAACTATAATTACCTATGCCGTACACCAATGTGTTTGTTTGATAGCCCACAGGTGTAAAAAAGCTAAAGTTTGAAGCAAACATAATAGCAAGAATAAAAGGTTTAAAATCCAGATTCATGCCTTGCGCAACTGAAATGGCTATGGGCGTCATGATAATGGCCGTGGCGTTATTACTGACTACGCCGCTCATCAGCATGGTAACCAAAAATAGAGTGCCCATAATGATGTAATGGGGTTGCCCGCTCAAAAAACCTAATAGCTTTTCTGAAATCCACATGTCTGCTCCTGTATTGTGCATGGCAACCCCCAGTGGTATCATACCGGCCAATAAGAAAAAAATCTGCCAATTTACTTTTTTGTAAACACTGTTTAAATCCAAGTTTTTGGTAACCAACAATAGGCATACGCCCGTTAAGGCACTGACCATAATAGATAATAAACCTGTTGCCGCCAAAGCAATTACCAATATTAAAGTGAACAATGAAAAATATCTTTTTAATTTGGAATCGCCATTCACTTCATTGAATTCCTGTAATATAATGACATTTTCCATAGATTCCAATGCATATAGTTTTTCTTTGGATATTTCAACCAACAAACGGTCTCCTGCCTTTAATTTTAATCTGTTTTTGTTGCTGCGAATCATTCTTTCATGATTGTTCACAAGTGTTTTTCTTTTTTTTATGGCAATGGGAATGGCGTCCTGCAACATAAAGCTTCTTAAGTTCGCCAAGGTTTTTCCTAACAATGGGGCTCCTGGAAGCATTAAGAGCTCTACAAAAATACGTTCTTCAAACTCCGATGAATCCTCGTTATTGTCTGTTTCTTCTTGTTTTGTTTTTACTGGAGGATTCCAATGGCTTCCATCTTCAATGCTTAAATTTTCTGATTTGTTGATACGGGCCAAGTTTTCAAGGTTACACATTAAAAGCAGTTCGTCATTGGTTTTTAAGCTAATGTATTTTCCGGGCGAATTGTGGATGTGATTATCGCGCGTCAGTTTTAATAATGATACCTCTGGGTTGTTGAACAGAAAACTGTCCATGATTTTTTTTCCGGCCAATTTTGAATCTGGATTTATGCGCACCGTGGTAATATAACTGTCTATTTTATAATCTTGGTTGAGGTTTTGGTTGGATCCCCATGGTAACCATCGCAACGCTACAGTCAGATATATGATTGAAATACCAAGAAAGATCAAGCCTAGGGTAGTAAACTCAAAGAATCCCAATTTTTCGGCACCTAGGTTTTTTGAAACCGAATTGACAATTAAATTGGTAGATGTGCCCATTAATGTGCAGGAACCTCCCAAGATACCAGCAAAAGAGATGGGCAACAAGAGTTTTGATTTTGGGATGTTGTACTTTTCTGAAAGTTGGTTTATTATTTTTATAAAAACAATTACGACGGCCGTGGTACTTATAAATGCCGAGATGCTTGCCGTAACGAACATGAAAATAGGTGCCATGATGGCAATGGGCAGGGATTTTACTTTTCCCATGCCCGAAGTGAGCCAATGAATTACGCCGTTTTCTTCCATGGCAATGGCCAGTATCATCAGTGCCAATACCGCTATGGTGGCGCTGTTTGAAAACCCACTAATACCTTCTTCTGGAGAAACCAAGCCCAACAGAATGAGCGATACAATAATGAAAAAAGCAATTTTATCAACAGGGAAAATTTCAAAAATAAAAAGGACTACTGTAGACAGAAGTACACCAAACATTAAGATAATTTCCCAACTCATATAGTAAATTTATTAGGTTTTGATAGGCATTACTAAATTAATCAGAAAGTGTTTTAATCTTCATCTATTGAGCAATTCTTTTTTTTGCTTTGATTTTTCTGTAAAAGCATTATAATATTATTGAAATCAGTACGCTTTGGTAGAGTCTATCAATTCTTTCAATTCATGTTGTTTTAAAGATTTTCCATAAAGCGGTTGTTCTGGATCCATAATATTGCTATCGGTTAAATTCCCAACATAAAGGGCATCAAAACCAATATCCTCAATAAGTTGCTTGGTCAAGGTTTTGCTTTCTTGATCTTGGGCTGCATAAGGGATGGCGAGTTTATCGGTATCTCTAAAAGCACGGTCGCGTAAATGTTCTGCATAAATGGTATTGAATGCTTTGGCTGTTCTGGCCGTAGAGAATTTCATTGCCGTATATTCAGAAGCATTGTAATTGGCTTTTCTTACCTCTTTGGCCATATCGCCATCGCGTTCTGGATAAGGGTTTGTGGCGTCAATTATAATTTTATTGCCATACTCACCTGCGTACTGTTCTGCTATTTTATCGATGGCTTTAAAGGGCATGGCCAATACGTACACATCAGCCTCAGCTTCAAAAGTATCTGTGATGCTTAATGCTTTGGCATTTTCGCCTGCTTCTTTAACCAAACTGTTTAATTTCTCTGGGTGTCTAGATGTAAATAGCACTTGGTGGCCTGCTTTGGCCCAATGCTTTCCTAAATTTCCTCCAATGTTTCCGCTGCCTATAATTCCTATTTTCATAACATTATTTTTTTAAATTATTATTGATTTTCCGTAGCGTTCCAACTTTCTTTAAAAGCAAATTGCTTATACGGTATTCTTTGGCGTTGCGCTGTTTCTTTTTTTTGTAAGTCATCTGGCAAGCTTTCCAAATCGCCACCATAATATCCCAAAGCAATGGCGGTGGTAATGTGATAGCCTTCAGGTACATTAAAAACATCTTGAGCTTTTTTCCAGTTTACGCCAGCCATGTGGTGCACACCAATATCCATGTACTGTGCTTGCACGGTCAGGTTTCCTAAACAAAGCCCTAAATCATGTAGGGCATGAAAATTTTCTTTCCCTTCATCGTTTTTTTCTTTGTAGGCCGTTAGTGCCAAAGGGGCGCATTGTTGGCCCAACTTTTGTTAAAATCGCTCAGGCAATCTAAAATAGCCTCGTAGGCATCTGTCCCTTTTTCGGCATAGATAAAGCGCCAAGGCTGCCAATTAAAACAACTTGCAGACCATCTTGCGGCTTCAAAAAGTTGTTTTATGTGTATTTCTGAAATTTTTTCTTCCTTAAAAATGCGTGGACTATATCGTTGTTTTAAAAGTGCAAATATTTCATTGTCGGTATCTGCTATGTTCTTTAATTTTATTTGTTCAATTTCATTCATAAATTGTTCATTTTAAAAAGGTTTATTTCCTTAAAGTTACTTATTATACTTTCTGATTCTTAACTGAAATCAAAAAAAAATTGATGCAGATGCTATAGATTAAAACAAGGGCTAAAGGCACGTGTTCTCTTTAGAATGCCCTTAATCGCACAAAACGATACCAGCTTAATTGTTTCTTAAAGCGTAAATAAGTTCAGCCTTGTCCATTTTGGATCGCCCTTCAATACCTACCTCTTTGGCTTGGTCATAAAGTGCTTCTTTAGTCCAAGATTCATAAGGTTTTGCTTTGCCTCCTTTTTTCCTGCATCGGGTGTATTGGCATTTCTCGCAGATTTTTCCTTACTTATACCCTTTGTCTCTCAAAGCTTCGTATTGTTCTTCATTTTTAATTCTATTGTCTGGCATACTATTGATTTTTTTAATTAAAAAAATCATTTTGAGTTAAAAGTACCGGTAAAATTTTTAGGTTATTAATCCATTTAATTGGAATGTTGATTGTAATGGTAAATTGAGCTCGTCTTTATGCAAAAGAGATTTTTTATGCAATGTTTCAAATGGATCAAAAAAACGTTTAATAAAGCTAATGTGTCGTATGATAGTGTTTTATATTAAGATAAAAGCGAAATAAGTTTAACAATCTATCATTTTTTGATAGGTGTAAAATCAAGAAACCATTAAAAAAGACCAGGAAGATTAGTTAGAAGATAAACGGAAAAAAGAAATAGAAAATTGGTGAACTTTTTTGAATAGGGACATTTCTTTAAGGACATTAAATTAAAAGTAAATTTATAATATCATGGGTGAAGCGTTTGCACTTGAAATGAATGAAGTAATGGATTTTGCCATAAAAATTGGGGTTGCTACAGTTGCAGGGCTTATAATCGGCCTGGAACGCGAGTATAAAGGAAAAAGTGCAGGTTTGAAAACCAACACTTTGGTAGCTATTGGTTCAGCGGTTTTTATATTGATTTCCTTAAAATTTCGAGGGGAAGCTTATGTTGATATTACCCGTGTACTTAGCCAAGTAATTATCGGGATAGGTTTTTTGGGAGGCGGTGTTATTTTACAAAAACACAAAGAAGATAGTATAAAAGGCCTCACAACTGCTGCCACAGTTTGGTGCAGTGCCGGAGCAGGGTGTTTGGCAGCAGTAGGTATGTTTTTTGAGCTTTTAGTGCTTACAGGTTTGGTAATAATAATAAACCTGTTGTTCGGGTTTATTGATAGTAAAATCAATTCGTGATTTTAATACTTATAGGTTTTATTTTAGAATAGTTGAAGTAATCGAGATAAAAAAACAAACTTAATAAATTACTAAAAAGGCTATGCTTTTATATGCGATTTTGAGCTGGCTTGAATGCCCAATCCATATCTTTTGGCATATACCCAAGTAAACTCTGCGCCAAAAAATAAAATCAAGCAGGAATAAGATACCCAAAGCAATATCAATACAATAGTGCCCGCTGCACCATAAGTGGAGCCTGGATTGGCCTCTCCAAAATAGAGTCCTAATAAAAATTTACCAAAAACGAATAAAATAGACGTAATCAATGCGCCCACCCAAACGGTTTTCCATCTAATTTTTACATCTGGAAGATACCTGAATAGAAGCGCAAACAGCACGGTTATGATTCCTACGGAAACAACAAAATCCAATATAAAAGCCACATAAACAATGATGTCTGGCAGGATGCTTTTAATATAATCGTTTAAAGCAGAAATGGCCGTGGTGACTATAAAACTTATTAAAAGTAAAAATCCAATCACCAAAATAAAGGCGAAACTTCTTGCTCTATCCAATATCATTTTAAAAAAACCACTACTATTATCATCTGGCGTGATTTGCCATATTTCGTTTAGGGAAAGTTGTAAATGATAAAAAACTCCAGTAGCTCCAAAAATTAAAGTACCAATACCCAGTAGGGTGGCCAAGGTACTTTTATCGTTATTTTGTGTTTCAATCATCATGGTTTTTATGGATTCTGCGGCATCACTCCCAAGTGCACTTGAAATTTCACTGGTCAAATGTCCTTGAACAATATCTACGCCCCAAACAGATCCCACCAAATTGATGATGATAACCAAAAGCCCCGGAAGCGAAAGAATGGCGTAATAAGCAATTACGGCACTTAATCGGAAAGGCTGGTCTGCATCCCAAGCTTTGTAGGTTTCTACAATTAGGGAGGGCAAATGCTTTATCCTAAATGTTTTGGAGGTGTTTTGGTTTTTCATGTTTTAAATTTAAAAATTCACAAAAGGACTTTCTGAAAATTCAGAAAGTCCTTTTGTGTTAAGATAAAAACTGATTTTTAAAACGGGTCATATTCAAATTTTTGTCCTCCCACCGAAACATCGGCCATGAGGCCTGCTTTTGGTAGGGCAAAAATCACGACTCCATCACTATAACTGACGTCTTCAGATTCTCCTTGGTCAGCTATTACAGCAGAAGCTTCAGCCGAAAACTCATAATTACCTTCTTTAAATTTTGCCAAAGCAGCATCGGTTTCAAAAAAAATGACCTGTATCATGGCTTGTCCACCAGCTTGAAGACCGATATTTATTTTTTTTAAACTAGACATGCCAATGGCGACACCGCTTTCATAAATAACGCCATTACCGCTTGCGCCGCCAATAATCAACCCACCTTTTCCAACATTTGGAAAAATAGCATATCCTGAAGCGTTATCAAAGAATTTTTCAAGTCCATCATCTTTGGTTATAAGTGTTGTTTTGGCCTGTTCGGCATCTGCCATTATTTTTTTGTCTTTGTCATTTTGTGCAGTTGCCATAATTGTTATGAGAAGGAAACTGGCTGTTATGATTTTTTTTAGAGTTTTCATAAATCTGTTTTTAATGTTATGATTCAAATTTACAGAAACGTTTTTTTTGGAAGGAACTCAATAAAGTCAGTTATTAGCTCTAAAAATATGTAAGTATGATAATTTTTTTAAGTGGATTTCATTTAATCAGTTAAATATTTAATTGATATCGTTAACCGACCTGAGGGCCGTATATTAATTTAGCCATGGTTGGTTAGAATAGTTGGCCTCAGCTTAATACTTCTTAAAAAAAGCTGAGGCTTTTTTTTGTGACATGTTATCTTATCAAAAACAAATTTTAGGATAGTGATTTATTTTTCAATTGTGAATATAAACTTTGTTCCTTTTGTTAGTTTTGACTCCACTTTTATTGAACCATGTCCTTTTTCAATTATTTTTTTTACAGTTGCCAATCCTATTCCGTTGCCAGATTTACCAAATCTATCTTTTTTAGCTAAAACTTCAAAAATTTCAAAAACTTTTTCTTGGTGCTCTAAGGCTATTCCAGGACCATTATCTTGAACATAAAATTCGTAATGAGTAGCTGAGGATGTTATCCCTATTTTAATTTCAATAGTTTCCTTATCATTATATTTTACGGCATTACTAACAAGATTAAGTAAAACCTGATCAAGAGCAGTTCTGTTTGTGTATATAGTGTCAATTGAAGTGTTTAATTGAAGTCTTAATTCAGGTATATTGGGAAAAAGAACAGCGATATTTTTTATTAAATCATTTAAATTTATATGTGATTTGTTTTCATTTAAAATAGTATCGCATTTACTGTATTTTAAAAGTCCATCAATGAGATTTTTTAATATCTCTGCTGATTCTTCAATTAAGCTAAGTATTTCCATGCCCTTATTATTCACTTGAGAAGCGTACTCTTTCATAAATAAATTGGACAACCCACTGATGCCGGCAAGAGGTGATTTAAGGTCGTGTGCAGCTGCAATAGCGAAACGATCTAACTCTTTGTTTTTTTCTTCTAAATCAGTTAAAGCTTTTTCTAGAGTTAATTTAGTTTTTCTCAGGTTTAATATATTCATAACCTGATTACCTAAAGATTTTAAAGATTGTATTTGGCTGTCACTTAATGATTTTGGTTTGTAGTCAATGACACATAAAGTTCCTAAGGGATGCTTATGGTCACTCAGTAAAGGAATTCCTGCATAGAAAATTACGTTGGGATCATTGATAACGAATGGATTGTCATGAAACCGTATATCCTTTCTTGCATCTGGAATAATGAATACATTTTCTGGATTATTTATTGCGTGTGCACAAAAGGCATATTCTTTGGGGGTTTCTGAAATGTCTATACCTTTACGAGATTTAAACCATTGACGGTTGTCATCCACTAAAGTAATTAAAGAGATTTCAGTACCGCATATTTCTGCGGCAATAGCTGTTATGTCATCATAATCAGATTCTGGAAGCGTATCAAGTATGGAATATGATTCTAAATCCTTTAACCGTTCCTTTTCGTAAACGTATTCTTTTGGCTTCTCCATTAATTCATTTTAAACTTTCAATGAGTTTCTCACTATCCATGGTTTTGTCAAAAAAATCGTCAGCTCCTAACCGTAAGCAGATTTTTCTTAATTCATTGTTAACTGAAAAAATAAAGACTTTGCATTTATTATTTTTTCTTTTAATTTCCTTTAGCAAATCAATGCCGTTGCCATATGGAAGTTTTAAGTCTAAAATAATGATGTCTGGATTATCGACATAGATGGCAACTGAAGCTTCTTTTATATTGGTTTTCCAACATAAAGACTTAATATTCTTTAGTTCTAGTATGCGTTTTTCCAACCATTTGCCAATTTCAAAATCGTCTTCAACTAAAAGAATATTTTTTTCACGTACCATTTGAGAGAGCTTGTACATTTATAGTTATTTCAAACTTATTAAAATTTTTCAAGTATAGGACTAAGCAAAATGCCTGAAATTGCTAAGGGAATTACTTAATAGTTTATGGGTTTTTTAATATCATCAATAAATTTAATGATTCTTGCTAAGGTGTTTTGCAATTGTAGTGATAAGCAAATCACTATTCGTGGGTTTGCTCAAATAATCAATGCAGCCTGCATCCATAGCTTTTTGTTTTTCATCATCTAAAACATAAGCCGATTGAGCAATTATTGGAATATGTTTTCTTATTTCCCTCATTTTAGCGCTAGCTTGCAGACCATTGACTATTGGCATTCTAAGATCCATCAGTACCAAATCGATAGCTGCATTTGCTTTAAACATTTCTATAGCTTCGGCTCCGTTTAGCGCATGGATTAATTTGCATTTTTCATGCGATAGAATGGTTTGTAAATAAATATAATTAGACATCTCGTCCTCACAAACCAATATGGTTTTACCTTCTAAGCTTATTTGGTTGTAAGGTGTTGTTTCAGTTTTTGAACCTATTGGTTTAGCAGTTAAATCGATTGCTTTTGGTAATTTAACAGAAAATGTAGTTCCTTTGCCAAAATCTGATTGTACTGATAACTTTCCTCCAAGATTGTCAATCATTTTTTTAGAAATAGTCAGTCCAAGCCCATTTCCATCATAATAGCGGTCTAAATCTTTTTGAACTTGCCAAAAAGGTTTGAAAATTGAATCCTGAAACTTGGTCTCAATGCCAATACCACTATCTTCAATGGAAATCTCAAGATCTTCATTTTTAACCCAAACCTTAAGTTTTATAAAACCGCTAGATGTAAATTTAAAGGCGTTATCCAATAAGTTTTCGAGTGCTAAAAATAATTTTGGTTTATCAGTATTAACCATGATGCTTTCAATACTTGAATCGATTTCATATAAAAAATCGATATCAGAGTTTTGGAATTTTAACTGTTGTTCCTTTACATAATTGGCTAAATGAGTTTTTAGGTCAAATAATTCTTTATTTATTTTCAGTATTCCAGAATCGAGTTTTGAAATTTCCAATAAATCATTTATCGTTTTTATTAATCGATCTCCACTTTTATGCATAACCTCAATGAGCTCACTTTTTTCTTGGGGAGAAAAACCATAACTATCATCAGCAAAAAAATCAATAAATCCTAAGATACCATTTAGAGGCGTTCTTATTTCATGATGTAAGTTTTGTATAAAAGCTGATTTTAATTTATCTGCTTCTTCAGCTTTTTCTTTAGCGGCAAGAAGTTCCAGTTCCATTTTTTTCCGTTTGGTAATATCATCAATGGTCGCAAGATAAATGGAATGCCCGTTCCGTTTTAATAAGGATGTTGAAACCAGAACTGTTTTGAAAGCAATTGAGTCTTTTTCTTTCACAGCAATTTTGATTTCCTTTTTAGTGTAGTCTTTACCTTTTATTGTTTCGTGGAAAATATTTGGTACTGCACATGCCTTGATGTTTCCATATTCAAAAGAGTTGTGCTCGGTATTTATACAGTTTATTAAGTCACTTATTTTTTGGTCGTGGATATTGGCACTATTGATATTGAACTTTCTAACAGCTTTTCTGTTTGCTCTCAGAATATTCATTTTCTCATCAAAAAGAAAAATTGATGATGGTGAATTTTCAAAAATCAACTTCAGTTCATTTTCATTGAATTCTGCTTGTATTTTTGATTCTATAAGTAAATTTTCATAATGCTTTCTAATAGAAATATCCCTGAAGCCGGTAAGCATCATTCTTGTTTTGCCAAGTTTAATTGGTTTTGAGGTTATTTCAACGGGAATTTTAGTCTTACCGTTGCTAGAGTAATTTATTTCATAACTATATTGTCCCTCTTTTATTTGTTTTTTGAATCCATTCTGAAATAAATTAGTGATATCATCAGAAACTAAATCTGTAATGTTCATTGTTTCTAAGTTTTCTTTTGTCAATCCAAGTTTTTCACAAGCTTTTCTATTTGCGTTTTTTATGTTTCCATTTAAATCATGAAGAAATAGAGCTTCGGTCATTTCTTCAAAAAGAGTTTCAAACTTTTTTTTGCTGTTTCCTATGGGTTTTGGGGAACTTATTTCTTTCTCGTTATTCATCTCATTCATCATAATTATTCACTTAAATTCTTTATTGCAAATGTCAAGATAAACCTAAGTCAATACAATAGGTAGATTTCTCAATAATTAAAAAAAAATCCTTAGTTTATTACAAATTCTCTTGTGAAGTTGATTTAATTAAAAATTGAATAAAGCCCGTTTTTTCTAGAAATGCTATTTTCATTAAAGCACTATCTTTATTGGGTAGGTGGTTCAAAATGATAAATTATACAACTTTATAAAATACAAAGAGCGCAACCTCTCACATTGCGCTCTTCTTGTAAAAGTTGAATGAAAATACATTCAATTGCTATTAACACTATTTATTTTATCAACTTTTGAGGTAACAAATGTCGGGTAAGAATTAAAGTTTGGCAATAAGCATATTTCTCAATATTTGTTTTTTTCTTCTTATATGTTGATTTAAATCTGCTTATTAAACTGGAAATCTGGGTTTGGTTTGTAATGGTCTGAAAATAATGCCACTTTTTTTAAAGTTGATTGGATGTCAACTTGGTAAGTTAGGTAAGTGTATTGAAAACAAACTATTTATATTTAATTTATTGATGAAACTAAGGTTGTCAAGGGCTATTCTTGCTTTGTAATCAGTTTATCCAAAAGCAAAATTTATTAAAATATCTGTTTTTTAAGAGTGAAATAGTATAGAAAAATCCTAACAGAAACATGTTATGTAATTTTATAAAATGCGAAGAGCGCAGTCTCTCACATTGCGCTCTTCTTGTTAATGATAAATTGCTATTATCAATATAATTGAGTGCAAATATCGGGCAAGAAGTATAGCTTAACAATAAGCATATTTCTTAATAGTTGAAGTTTGTTTTCTTAGTTATAGTATAAGTGTGATTACTGTTTAATCTTAATAATTAATTTAATAATTGAAAATAATGTTGTTTTAGGTGGTAAATGAACTATTTATCTATACTAATGAGTCCAATTTTTATGGCATAACTCGTTAACTCAGGCAATGAATGTAGGTCTAGCTTATCCATAATGTTTTTGCGGTGTGTATCAACCGTTTTTGAGCTTAGAAATAAAATCTCACCAATGTTTTTTGAACTTTTTCCTTCCGCAATCAACTGGAGAATTTCTCTTTCACGCGAAGTTAAGTTTGATTCTTCTTCTTGTTGACCTGAAATTAATTCGTTTAGAATAACACCAGAAATATTTTGCGCTATGTATTTTTGGTTGATGGATACTGTTTTAATGGCTTTGATTAATTCTTCAGAATCACAGTCTTTTAATAAATAGCCATATGCACCAGCTTTAAACATGCCTAAAACAAAGCGCTTATTGGAGTGCATAGATAAAGCAATTACTTTTGTTTTAGGGGCTTCTTGAACAATTTTCTTGGTAGCCTCAACACCATTAAGACCTGCCATGGCAATATCCATGATGACAACATCTGGTTTAAGCTGCTCACATAATTTAATGGCCGCTCTTCCATCTATTGCCTCTGCAATAACTTTCATATTAGCATTTTTTTCAATAACATTTCGAATGCCATCTCGAAGAATCTGGTGATCATCAACCAACAAAATTTTAATTTCCATAGCTACAATAATTTATTTTCTTTTAAAGGTACAAACATTTTTACTTCAGTGCCCAAACCAAGTGAAGAGTTAATACTGAAGCTACCTTTTAGGTTTTCTATCCTTTCTTTTACAGCAAATAGTCCAAACCCAGTGTTTACTTGTCTTTGAATCTTTAAAGAAGCTGCATTGAAACCTAGTCCTTCATCTTTTATTAGAATTTGCAATCCGTTTTCGTATCTGGTAAAAAGTATCTGTATTTGATTGGCACCAGAATGTTTTATCGCATTGGTCAGGATTTCCTGAATTGATCTGTAAATAAGTATCATTTTAGGTTCAGTAAGATCAATGTCACTGAGTTCACTTATAAACTGAACTTTTATTTGGTTTTCATGCTCTATTTTCTCTGCAAGCCAATATATGGCTTCAATTAGTCCAAGTTCATAAAGTACAGGAGGGCTTAAGTCGTAGGTTATTTTTCGTGTGTTTTCAAGTGCTTCTGAAATATGCTTTATTATAGAGCTAATTTCTTTTTGCTTTTTGTGTGTTTGTATTCGTTTCGATAAATCAGTTAATTTCATTTTTGAAATTACAAGCGATTGACTAAGGTGATCGTGAATATTGGCGGCGATTTCTTTTCGTTGCTTTTCTTCAACTAGCATTATTTCTGTTGTTAACTTTTGAAGGGATTTTTTGTGCTGATTTATTTTAATTTCCGCTTCTTTTCTAGATGTAATATCAAGCATAAGGGAATCCCAGACAACACTGCCATCTTCACATTTTTTTGGTACCCCGATGCCTTTAATCCATTTGATTGTACCATCGGGCAGATTGTTTTTGAACTCAACATGCCAGGTACTGAGGTTTTTAAAAGAAACCTCAATCGATTTTTTTACTTTTGCTAAATGTTCAATATTGATTTGCTCCCAAATAAAATTATTGTTTTCAATAGCTTCCTCAGGAGTAACCCCCCCATATTTCTTTGGCCCCCTCACTGACATAAACCAAGGAGTCTTTTCCATCTGGGAACTGTTTGTACTGGATAATAGCACCAGGTAGATTATTGTTGATGTTTTCAAGCAATGCTTTAGATTCGCTTAGTTCTTTTTCGGCTAATTTACGAGCACTTATATCGCGAACAAAAACCAAGCCGCTATCTTCACTTTTAAAAGTGATAGGATGTCCTTTAGTTTCTACCCATACTTCATTTCCATTTAATTGTATTAGGATTTGTTCAAATGGTGTATGCTCGATTTTTTTATCAACATTCAATTTTTCTATTCTTTCTTCTGCTTTTTTATGAAAACTAGGATGAAAATACTTAAGGATTGGTTGTCCAAGTAATTCTTTTTTGTCTTTAGCACCAAAAAGTTCAACAGCAAGTTTGTTTAGGTAAACAAAGCATTTGTTTGTTTGGATAAAAATAGGATCAGGAGCACTTTCCACAATACTCCTAAATCTTTCTTCTGAGGTTTTTAATTTTAGTTCTGCTTTTTTTCGCTCTGTAATGTCTAATATAATGGCCAAAAACCTTTTATTGTTACCTTCTGTTACTAATTGCAAATGGACTTCCACGGGATAAATGCTCTCATCTTTTCGTTTATGATTTGTAAAAAAAACAATTTTATCCTTTTCTTTATTTGTGAGGGGAGTAACAAGTCTTTTAAAAGAAGTTAGTGTAAAGTCTGGCTTAATATCAATTGGGGTTAATGCTTTTATTTCGTTTTCAGAATAGCCGAGGTTAAAAAGTGCACCTTTGTTTACATAATTAAATTGAAATGTCTTCGCATCGAAAATATAAATTTCATTCAGGCTGTTCTCAATAGTTGCCTGTAAGCTGTTTTTTTCTGCTTCTGC